>JABFXD010000608.1 GCA_013361925.1 Streptomyces sp.
TCCCGCAGCGGGTCCACCGCCTCCTCACTCCCCCGGACCGCCTGCCGGTCACCCGGCGCCTGGGGCTGACGGCCACGGCGGCGCTGGTGCCGATGGTGCCGCTGATGGTGGCGTTCGTACCGGGGTTGCGCGCGCTGGGCTGGGGCGGCTGAGCCGGCCGGGCCCCGGGCGCACCTCCCCCGGCCTGCGCTCCCCGCCGGGATTGGCCTCCGACCCCACCGGTCGGCGAGGATCGAAGGATGCGCACCCCGCCCGTCGACGCCCCGCCCAGCCCGCCGGACCAGCGCCTCGCCGTCCGCGCGGCCGGAGTCCTCGCCGTCTGCTCCGTGCTGCTGATCACGCTGGTCGCGGTCCGCTGGCACCCGCTGATGAGCCTCGACGGCGACATCGCGGACACGACCCATCGGTGGGCGGTCGACGAACCCGGGCTGACTCACGCCTTCCGGATCCTCACGGACTGGGTGTGGGACCCGTGGACGATGCGGTTGCTGTGCGCGGTGGTCGTGGTGTGGCTGGTGTGGCGACGGTCGGCGTGGTGGACGGCGGGCTGGCTGGCCGTCACGTGTGCGGTGGGCACGGTCGTCCAGCAGTCGCTCAAGGCCGCGGTGGACCGCCCCCGACCGGTCTGGCGGGACCCGGTCGACACGGCCCACTACGCGGCCTATCCCTCGGGCCACGCCCTGACGGCCACGGTCGTCCTGGGCCTCCTCCTGTGGCTCCTGCACCATTACGGCGCCGGCCGCGCCCTCTGGCGCACCGCCCTCACCGTCTGTGTCATCTCCGTCCTCGGCGTCGGCCTGACCCGCGTCTGGCTCGGCGTCCACTGGCCCTCGGACGTCCTCGGGGGCTGGCTGCTGGGCGCCCTGGTGGTGGCGCTGGCGGTGCTGGCACACCGACGGCGTGAGGCATGACGTATTGCTGGATGGGCCGCCCCGAGATCGAGGCATCGCGACCGGGGGCTCCGCAGGCCGCGTCATCCGGTCCGCCGCCGACCTCGACCGGCGCCTCTCCGGGAACGTCGACTCGTAGGATCTCCGCATGATCGCCGTGCTGTTCGACTTCTCCGGGACCCTCTTCCGTATCGAGTCCACCGAGTCATGGCTGCGGGGCGGGCTCGCCGAGGCCGGGATCGTGCTGGACGACGAGGAGGTCGCCGGGACGGCTCGGGCGCTGGAGATGGCGGGGGCGTTGCCCGGTGGGGCGGCGCCGGTGCGGTTGCCCGAGGACCTGGCCGGGGTGTGGGCGGTGCGGGACGAGAGCGCCGAGCTGCACCGGGCCGCGTACACCGGGCTGTCGCGCCACGTCACGCTGCCGGATCCGGCGCTGCACGACCGGCTCTACGAGCGGCACATGTCCCCGGCGGCCTGGCAGCCCTACCCCGACGCCGGAAAGGTGCTGCGGGCGCTGCGCGAGCGCGGGATCGCCATCGGGGTCGTCAGCAACATCGGCTGGGATCTGCGGCCGGTCTTCCGTGAGCACGGGCTCGATCCGTACGTCGACGCATATGTCCTGTCGTACGAGCACGGCGTCCAGAAGCCGGACCCCCGGCTCTTCGCCGCCGCCTGCGCCCATCTCGGGGCGGACCCGCGCCGCACGCTCATGGTCGGCGACGACCGGCGGGCCGACGGCGGGGCCGCGGCTCTGGGGTGCGCGGTGCACTTCGTGGAACATCTGCCGGCCGGCGAGCGGCCGGACGGGCTGCTGCCGGTGCTGGATCTGGTGAACGGGTCCCGGACGGGTCCCGCGGCCGACTGAACGACGGGCCAGTAAGTAGCCTCAGGCCACCAGTGGGGTGAGAAGAACCGTCCGTCTCGGACGATCCCCCGCGTCGCCCGAGACGGACGGCAGCCCTGACCAGCCGTTTCACCGGCCGGTGCGGACGCGTTGAGTATAGTTGGCTGGCAGCCAGTCAACGCAGGAGTCAAGCATGTCCCCGCGCAGCGCCTCGGTCAATGAAGAATTGCGGCGGCGATCCCGCGAGCGGCTGTTGCAGGCGGCGGTCGAGGTGGTCAGCGAGCACGGATACGAGGCGACGACCCTCGGCGACATCACCGACCGGGCCGGTTCCGCACGTGGACTGGTGTCGTACTACTTCCCCGGAAAACGCCAGCTGGTGCAGTCCGCGGTGCACCGGCTGATGCACCGCACGCTGGAGGAGGCGCTGGAGCGAGAACCGCGCACCGAGGACGGCCGGGAGCGGATGGCGCGGGCCATCGACGCGATCCTGGGCCTGGCCCGAGACCGGCCCGTCCTGATGCGCCAGCACATGGCGGGGCTGTTGCAGGCCGAAGGGTTCCTGCCGTGCCCGGAACAGCGGCGCCTGGCCGAACTGCTGCGGGACACCGTCGCACGCCATGGCTCACCGGACCCCGACGCCGACTACCCCATGCTGCGCGCCCTGTTGATGGGGTCGGTCTACGCCGCCCTCGTGCCGGGCGTACCGATGCCGCTGCCGGTGCTCCGCGCCGAGCTGTTCAAACGCTACCGGCTGGACTGGGAGTTGGGCGTCCCGCCGGACACCGAGACGGCGTCCGGCGGGACCGGTGACACGGATCTCTCACGCTTCTTCGCGACCGGTGCCGTGGCGGACCACGGCGGCGACGGTCAGTCGAAGTAGTCGGGCTGCGTCTGGGTGTTGAGCTCCTTCAGCCGGACCCACTTGGCGGGGTCCGTGCGCCGGTCGCTCAGCTTCAGGACGTCGAAGCCCTTGGCGATGTCGTTCGAGTAGATGTAGCCGTTGTAGTAGTACGCCGACCAGGAACCGCCGACGGTGAGCGTGTCGGTGGTCAGCGGGCCGCGCTCGAAGTAGCCGATCTCCCTGGGCTTCGAGGAGTCGGTGAACTCCCAGACGGAGACGCCGCCCTGGTACCAGGCCTGGACCATGATGTCCTTGCCCTTGACCGGGATCAGCGAGCCGTTGTGGGCGACGCAGTTCTCGGTGTCGGCCTGGTGGCGCGGGATCTTGAAGTAGCTGCGGAAGACGAGCTGACGCTTGTCGCCCTTGCCGACGATGTCGTAGATACCGTCGGCGCCGCGGTTCGCGCCGACCGTCGCGTTGCAGGTGGCGGCGCCGCCGCCGCCCAACTCGTCGGTGAAGACCACCTTGTTGGCCTTCTGGTTGAAGGTCGCCGAGTGCCAGAACGCGAAGTTCACGTTGTCCTGCACCTGGTCGATGACCTTCGGGTGCTCCGGGTCCGCGATGGAGAACAGGATGCCGTCACCCATGCAGGCGCCCGCGGCGAGGTCCTTCGAGGGCAGGACCGTGATGTCGTGGCAGCCGGTGGTCTTGGAGACGCCCGGGTTGGTGGGCCCACCCGGGTTGCCGCCGCCGTCCGGCCCCTCACCGGGGAACAGCACCGGGAAGCCGACGACCGCCGCCTTCTCGGGAGCGCTCCGCGGCACCTTGATGACGGAGATGCCGTCGTGCGGGGGCTGGCAGTCGGGGTAGGAGGCGTTCGGCGAGTACGAGGAGACGTAGATGTAGACGTTCTTGCGCTCGGGCACCAGCGTGTGGGTGTGCGAGCCGCAGGCGGTCTCGACGGCGGCGACGTACTTGGGGTTGGTCTTGTCGCTGATGTCGAAGACCTTCATGCCCTCCCAGGAGGACTTCTCGGTCGCGGGCTGCGTGGTGCTGTTGCAACTGCTGTCGCTGCGCGAGGAGTCGGTGGAGAGGAAGAGCAGGTTGCCGGAGACGGAGATGTCGTTCTGCGAGCCGGGGCACAGCACCTGGGCGACCGTCTTCGGCGCCTTCGGATTGCTGATGTCGAGGATGCGGAAGCCGTCGTAGTTGCCGGCGAACGCGTATCTGCCCTGGAAGGCGAGGTCCGAATTGGTGCCGGCCAGCGCGTCCTTGGGGATGTTGGTCAGGTGCTCGATGTTGTCGGAGTGGACGACCTCGTTCTGGCCGGGTATCTCACCGTCGGCCATCGCGGCCCGCACCTGGGCCTCGGTGCTCCGGGACACCTCCGTGCCGGACGCCGCCGTGCCGTCCCCGGGGTCGGGGGTCGCCGCGGCCGGGACGGCCGTCAGCAGGGCGGCGAGGAGTCCGGCCGCGGCGGCCACAACTCCCAGACGTCTGTGTCGGGTTCGGGGATCTTTCAGGATCACTGCTTCCTCCCTGGTTCCGTTCGCCTCGGAACGGTTCACACACCACCGAAGTATGGTCTTGACCATGCACACACCAACAGGGGGCAACAGAACCGCAATGAAGTTTTCTGCTCGGTAAACCGCGGAAGCGTGCTAGGACAGTCACGGCACTCACGAGGTGCCCCTCACCACGCCTGCCACAGGAGGTCGTTGTGCTCATCCGCCGCGCGTCCCTCGCCACGGTGACCGTTCTGGTGACACTCGGCCTCGGGGCCTGCGACTCGGACGCGGACCCCAAGTCGGCTGCGGCGAGCGGCCCTTCGGTGCTCGCGCCCGGCGCCCCCGGCGAGGCGAACCGCACCCTGTCCGCCGAGGAGGCCACGGAT
This sequence comes from Streptomyces sp., assembly GCA_013361925.1. Taxonomy (GTDB): domain Bacteria; phylum Actinomycetota; class Actinomycetes; order Streptomycetales; family Streptomycetaceae; genus Streptomyces. The sequence goes on from JABFXD010000608.1 coordinate 4,473, forward strand.
CAGCGCGCCGAGGACGACTCACCCAACGCGGCGGACGTCTCGTACGCCCGGATGATGATCGTGCACCACACCCAGGCCCTGGAGATGACCGAACTCGCCCCGGACCGCGCCGAGTCCACGAAGGTCAAGAAGCTCGCCGAGCGCATCGCGGCCGCCCAGGGGCCGGAGATCGACGCGATGGAGAGCTGGCTGACGTCGTACGGCAAGGACACGAAGGACGCGACGCACGAGCACGCAGCGATGCCGGGCATGGCCACCGAGGCCCAGCTGAAGAAGCTCAAGGCGGCCAAGGGGAAGGCGTTCGACCAGCTCTTCCTCACCCTGATGATCACGCATCACGAAGGTGCGCTCACCATGGCCACGGACGTGAAGGGGCAGGGCAACAACATCCGCGTCGAGGAGATGGCCGACGACGTGGTCGCCCAGCAGACGAGCGAGATCTCCCGGATGCGGGACATGCTGTGACGCC
>JABFXD010000643.1 GCA_013361925.1 Streptomyces sp.
ACAGTCCCACGGCCACCCCGACTCCGAGGGCATCCCGTACAACGGCGATGTCCGCCTTCCGCCTGTCACCGGCGGGTATGTCTACAAGAGCAGTCTGTTCTCCCACGCACCGGACGCTAGACGAGCCTCGGCCCGAACGTCTTGTACGTTCTTGCGCTCACGCTGATACGCCCCAGGCGGCACCCCGACAATCCGGGCGAAATGCCGATTCAGATGTGGCTGATCACTGAACCCCACGGCGACGGCGGCCTCCCCCGGCGACGTGCCACCGTCCAGCAACAGCCGAGCCCGCCGCACGCGCGCGTCGGTGAGCCAGGCATGCGGCGGCATCCCGTACACCTCCCGAAAGGCCCGCAACAAGGCGAACGACCCGACACCGAGCTCCTGAGCCAGCCCCTCCAGACTCGGCGGCTCAACCAAGCGCTCCTCCAACACGGCACGCGCGCGAACAGCCACCCGAGCCCCCGCCGACCGCACCTCCCGCCGCGGCAGAACCCCACCGTTGAGCCGCAGCAACCGGGTCACCACAACCCGCAGCAAGGTATCGGCGGCCAACGCATTGCCCTCATCGGCAGCCCGCAACACCTGATGCACGAGCCCGACGGCATACGGATCATCAAAAACCGGATCGACGAACCCGGGCGTCCCCCGAATCGAAGTGGTCTCGGCAGCAATCCCCGCCACCACCTCGACCGACGGATACACGGCCCCGTACCGCCACCCCTCCGGCACCCCCGCCCGCCCGGTGTGCGGCGTCTCCGGATTGACCAGCGCAAGCGCCCCGGCCCCCGCGTACCGATCAGCCCCCCGGTGGTGAAAGACCTCGACCCCGTCCGCGATGGCGGCGATCACGAAGCTCTCATGCGTGTGCCGCACAAAGTTCTTCCGCACATACCGCGCCCGCAACAGATCAACCCCAGGCAACTCGGCATACCGCCAATGCCGCGCCCGCTCACCCGAAGCTGCCATACGCCCATTCTCCGCCACCCGCGGACCCGCCCCCCTGCGGAGCCGCACCGCCACGCACCCGAACCGCGCACAACGCGAACCCCACCGGCTCCGCACAAACCCCAGCTCAGCAGCCGTTGTCAGTCCCCGGGTGCAGGATGGACGCATGGTCAGCTCCCACCGCCGAGCCCTGGACGGCTTCTCCCCCGCAACCCGCGGCTGGTTCACGGGCGCCTTCGACGCGCCCACCGCGGCCCAGGCAGGCGCATGGACCGCCATCAAAGAGGGCTCGGACGTCCTGGTCGTCGCCCCCACCGGCTCCGGCAAAACCCTCGCCGCCTTCCTCGCCGCCCTGGACGACCTGGCCTCCACACCCCCACCCGCCGACCCCAGGAAACGCTGCCGGGTCCTCTACGTCTCCCCGCTGAAGGCCCTGGCCGTGGACGTGGAACGCAACCTCCGCAGCCCCCTCACCGGCATCCGCCAGGAATCCGTACGCCTCGGCCTGCCCGAACCCGAGGTCAAGGTAGGCATCCGCTCCGGCGACACCCCACCGGCCGAGCGCCGCGCGCTGTCCACCCGCCCCCCGGACATCCTGATCACGACCCCCGAGTCCCTGTTCCTGATGCTGACGTCGGCGACCCGCGACGCGCTGACGGGCATCGAGACGGTCATCCTGGACGAGGTCCACGCCGTGGCCGGCACCAAGCGTGGCGCCCACCTGGCCCTCTCCCTGGAGCGCCTGGACGAGCTGCTCCCGAAGCCGGCCCGCCGCATCGGCCTCTCCGCGACCGTCCGCCCGGTCGACGAGATCGCCCGCTACCTCTCCCCCCGCCGCAAGGTGGAGATCGTCCAGCCGAAATCAGGCAAGGAGTTCGACCTCTCGGTGGTCGTCCCCGTCGAGGACCTGGGCGAACTGGGCGGCTCCCCCGTGGCCGACGGCACCGAGGGCGCGGAACGCCCCTCGATCTGGCCGCACGTCGAGGAGCGCATCACCGACCTCGTCCAGGCCCACCGCTCCACGATCGTCTTCGCCAACTCCCGCCGCCTCGCGGAACGCCTCTGCAACCGCCTCAACGAGATCGCCTACGAACGCGCGACCGGCGAACCCCTGGCAGAGCACCACGCCCCGGCCGAGCTGATGGGTGGCTCAGGAGCAGCCCAGGGCGCCCCACCCGTCATCGCCCGCGCCCACCACGGCTCGGTCTCCAAGGAGCAGCGAGCCCTGGTCGAGGAGGACCTCAAGGCAGGCCGCCTCCCCGCGGTGGTCGCGACCTCCAGCCTCGAACTCGGCATCGACATGGGCGCGGTGGACCTGGTGGTCCAGGTCGAGTCACCCCCCTCCGTGGCCTCCGGCCTGCAACGCGTGGGCCGCGCGGGCCACCAGGTCGGCGCGGTCTCCACCGGCGTGGTCTTCCCGAAGTACCGTGGCGACCTCGTCCAGGCGGCAGTCGTCACCGAACGGATGCGCACGGGCTCCATCGAGTCCCTCAAGGTCCCCGCCAACCCCCTGGACGTCCTGGCCCAGCAGCTGGTCGCGATGACGGCGCTGGACACCTGGCAGCTCGACGACCTCCTCGCCACGGTCCGCCGGGCGGCCCCCTTCGCCTCCCTCCCGGAGTCCGCCTTCACGGCGGTCCTCGACATGCTGGCGGGCCGCTACCCCTCCGACGCCTTCGCGGAACTCCGCCCCCGCGTCGTCTGGGACCGGGTCGCCGGCACCATCACCGGCCGCCCCGGCGCCCAGCGCCTCGCGGTCACCTCCGGCGGCACGATCCCCGACCGCGGCCTCTTCGGCGTCTTCCTCGCCGGCGCCGACCCCAAGAAGGGCGGTGGAAGGGTCGGCGAGCTGGACGAGGAGATGGTCTACGAGTCGCGCGTGGGTGACGTCTTCACGCTCGGCACCAGCTCCTGGCGGATCGAGGACATCACCCGCGACCGTGTCCTGGTCTCCCCGGCCCCCGGCGTCCCGGGCCGACTGCCGTTCTGGAAGGGCGACCAGCTGGGCCGCCCGCTCGAACTCGGCCGCGCGGTGGGCGCGTTCCTCCGGGAAGTCGGATCGATGCCCAAGGAGAAGGCCCGCCCGCGCCTGCTCGCGGCGGGCCTGGACACCTGGGCGGCCGACAACGTCCTCACCTACCTCGACGAACAGCGCGAGGCCTGCGGCCACATCCCGGACGACCGCACGATCGTCGTGGAGCGCTTCCGCGACGAACTGGGTGACTGGCGCGTCGTCGTCCACTCCCCCTTCGGCGCCCAGGTGCACGCCCCCTGGGCCCTCGCCCTGGGCGCCAAGCTCTCCGAGCGCTACGGCATGGACGCCCAGGTGATGCACGCGGACGACGGCATCGTCCTGCGCCTGCCCGACGCCGACCTGATGGGCCTGGACCTGCTGGACCAGGAACCGATGAAGCTCGGCACGGAGTACGACGCCGACCAGGCCCCGGTGGGCGCTGCGGACGTGGTCTTCGACAAGGGCGAGGTCGACCAGATCGTCACCGACCAGGTCGGCGGATCGGCGCTGTTCGCCTCTCGGTTCCGCGAGTGCGCCGCCCGCGCCCTGCTGCTCCCCCGGCGCAACCCCGGCAAGCGCACCCCGCTGTGGCAGCAGCGCCAGCGCGCCTCCCAACTCCTTGAGGTGGCCAGCGAGTACGGCTCGTTCCCGATCGTCCTGGAGGCGGTCCGCGAGTGCCTCCAGGACGTCTTCGACGTCCCCGGCCTGGTCGAGCTGATGGGAGACCTGGAGTCCCGCAAGGTCCGCCTCGTCGAGGTCACCACCCCCGAACCGTCCCCCTTCGCGCGCTCGCTCCTGTTCGGTTACGTCGCCCAGTTCCTGTACGAGGGAGACTCCCCGCTCGCCGAGCGCCGTGCCGCGGCCCTGTCCCTCGACTCCCGGCTGCTGGCGGAGCTGCTCGGCCAGGCCGAGCTGCGCGAGCTGCTCGACGCCGAGGTCCTGACGGAGCTGGAACGGGAGCTGCAGTGGCTCACCGAGGACCGCCGCGTGAAGGACGCGGAAGGCGTCGCGGACCTCCTCCGCCTCCTCGGCCCGCTCACGGAAGCGGAGTTGGCGGAACGAGGCGCGGAACCGCAGTGGGCGCAGGACCTCGCCAAGGCCCGCCGCGCCATCCGGGTCCGCGTCGCCGGCAGGGACCACTGGGCGGCGATCGAGGACGCGGGCCGGCTGCGCGACGCGCTCGGCACCGCCCTGCCGGTCGGCGTCCCTGAGGCCTTCACCGAGCCGGTCAAGGACCCGCTGGGCGACCTCCTCGCGCGCTACGCCCGCACCCACGGCCCGTTCACCTCGGCGACCGCGGCGGCCCGCTTCGGTCTGGGCGTGGCGGTCACGGAAGGCGCGTTGCAGCGCCTCGCCGCGAACGGCCGTGTCGTACAAGGGGAGTTCCACCCGGCGGGCATCGGCCAGGAGTGGTGCGACGCGGCCGTCCTCCGCCGCCTGCGCCGCCGCTCCCTGGCCGCCCTGCGCCATGAGCTCGAACCGGTGCCGCCGCCCGCGCTCGCGCAGTTCCTCCCCCAGTGGCAGCACATCGGCAAGGGGCACGGCCTGCGCGGCATCGACGGCCTGGTGCGTGCCGTGGAGCAGTTGCAGGGCGCGTCGGTGCCCGCCTCCGCTCTGGAGAAGCTGGTCCTGCCGTCCCGCGTGGCGAACTACACCCCGGCGATGCTCGACGAACTCACCTCCGCCGGCGAGGTGGTGTGGGCCGGGGCGGGTTCCCTGCCCGGCAAGGACGGCTGGGTCTCCCTCTACCTCGCGGACGCGGCCCCCCTCCTGCTGCCGCCCCCGCACCCCCTGGAGTTGACGGCTCTGCACGAGTCCGTCCTCACCGCCCTCTCCGGCGGCTACGGCCTGTTCTTCCGCCAGATCGCCGACCAGGTCCGCGCCACCACCCACCCCGACGCCACCGACCCCCACCTCGCCGACGCCCTCTGGGACCTGGCCTGGTCCGGCCGCCTCACCAACGACACCCTCACGCCC
>JABFXD010000422.1 GCA_013361925.1 Streptomyces sp.
GGGCGCCGTGTATCGGGCGGTGGCTCGGGAAGGCAGAGGGGAACGGATGGGCGGATCGGTGGAGGTGCGTGTGGGTGATCGCCGGCCCGGCGGGGCGGGAATGGCGGGCCTGAGCCGCAGTGAAGGCGTCGGTGGCGTCATCTGCGCGGCTGTGGTCGCTGCTTCGCCGGATGCTTTCGAAATAAACCGGAACTGACTGTGAACTTGCATCGTTGCAGGTAATGAGAGGACCAATTCACCTGAACGGAGGTACGCCGCGGTAGAGGGTGACGACATCCGTCCGGGCGAGATATGTTCGGTTGTGAGGAAAGGCGCAGGCCACCCCTCTCATATCCGATTGCCGTGCTGCGGGTTTTTTCACTGTCACCCGCGCTGGTGGAGTGGAGATCTTGCCCGCGGGGGAGGAGGTGGAAGTCACCGAGTCCGAGGTTCCGGGGTCACCGGAACCTGGTGCAAAAGGGAGATGCTCCGCCGTTGGAGCGGAGTGATCCGGGAACGGAGTTCTGCGTGGACATCGTCGTCAAGGGCCGCAAGACCGAGGTGCCCGAGCGGTTCCGCAAGCACGTGGCCGAGAAGCTGAAGCTGGAGAAGATCCAGAAGCTCGACGGCAAGGTGATCAGCCTCGACGTCGAGGTGTCCAAGGAGCCCAACCCCCGACAGGCCGACCGCTGTGACCGAGTGGAGATCACGCTCCGCTCCCGCGGTCCGGTGATCCGGGCGGAGGCGGCGGCAAGCGATCCGTACGCGGCGCTCGACCTGGCGGCGGAAAAGCTGGACGCCCGGCTGCGCAAGCAGCACGACAAGCGTTTCTCGCGGCGCGGAGCACGCCGGATCTCGGCCGCCGAGGTCCCCGACCACGTGCCCGGCGCGGCGACGCTCAACGGCAACGGCCACCCCGTCCAGGAGGAAGAGCCGGACGGCGTCCCCACCAAGAAGATCGGCTCGCTGGAAGTGAAGGGCGAAGGCCCCCTCATCGTCCGCGAGAAGACCCACGTCGCCTCCCCGATGACCCTCGACCAGGCTCTGTACGAGATGGAGCTGGTCGGCCACGACTTCTATCTGTTCGTCGACTCCGAGACCAAGGAACCGAGTGTCGTCTACCGACGGCACGCCTACGACTACGGCGTCATCCACCTCAGCACGGACCCGATGGTCGCCCAGGCGCAGCCTCCCGCGGCCGGTGGCACGCTGGGTGGCTGACCCGCCCGGCTGACGGCTGAGCCGGTGCCCCTGGAGCGCGTGTGCGCCCCCAGGGGCACCGGCGTGCGACCACTTCACGCCCCGCTCGGTCACCGCGGTGTCGTCCGGGCATGGAATCATGGCCGCACCGGCCCAACCGCTGGGCCGTTGCCTTGGGTTGGCGATGGCACAGGACCAGCCACAGCCTTCAGGGGGAGGAACGATGGCGGACAGTTTCGGACCGATGCATGACGGGGACGCCGACGACGGCGTTACCGACATGGGCCCGGACACGGGCTCACCACGCAAGGAGCCGATCCGTGTCCTGGTCGTGGACGACCACGCCCTCTTCCGGCGGGGACTGGAGATCGTGCTCGCGGCCGAGGAGGACATCCAGGTCGTGGGCGAGGCGGGCGACGGCGCCGAGGCCGTCGACAAGGCCGCCGACCTGCTGCCCGACATCGTCCTGATGGACGTACGGATGCCCAAGCGGGGCGGTATCGAGGCCTGCACCTCCATCAAGGAGGTCGCACCCAGCGCGAAGATCATCATGCTGACGATCAGCGACGAGGAGGCCGACCTCTACGAGGCGATCAAGGCGGGCGCGACCGGTTATCTCCTCAAGGAGATCTCCACGGACGAGGTGGCGACCGCCATTCGCGCGGTCGCCGACGGACAGTCGCAGATCAGCCCGTCCATGGCGTCGAAGCTGCTCACCGAGTTCAAGTCGATGATCCAGCGGACCGATGAGCGTCGGCTGGTGCCCGCGCCGCGGCTCACGGACCGGGAACTGGAAGTCCTCAAGCTTGTCGCCACCGGAATGAACAACCGCGATATCGCCAAGGAGTTGTTCATCTCCGAGAACACCGTGAAGAACCATGTGCGCAACATCCTGGAGAAGCTGCAGCTGCACTCCAGGATGGAGGCCGTCGTCTATGCGATGCGGGAGAAGATCCTAGAGATCCGCTAGCGCCTTGGTGAGGGGTGCGCGCAGTTCGGGCGCGTCCACCCGCTCCACGCGTACGTCCGTGCAGTCCACCCAGCTCGCCGCCTCGACCAGCGCCTGGGCGACCGCCGGGACCGCCTTCGGGCCGTCCAGCGTGACCTGCCGGGCCACCAGGGTGCTGCCCTCGCGCGCCGGGTCCACGCGGCCGACGAGACGGCCGCCGGCCAGGACCGGCATCGCGAAGTAGCCGTGGATCCGCTTCGGCTTGGGGACGTAGGCCTCCAGGCGGTGGGTGAAGCCGAAGATCCGCTCCGTACGCGCCCGTTCCCAGATCAGGGAGTCGAAGGGCGACAGCAGGGTCGTACGGTGGCGGCCGCGCGGCGGGGTCTCCAGGGCCTTTGGGTCGGCCCACGCCGGCTTGCCCCAGCCCTCGACCGTGACCGGGACCAGGCCCGAGTCGGCGATCACCGCGTCGACCTGCTCGGCCTTGAGACGGTGGTAGTCGGCGATGTCCGCGCGCGTGCCGACGCCGAGGGACTGACCGGCGAGGCGGACCAGACGGCGCAGGCACTCGGCGTCGTCCAGCTCGTCGTGCAGCAGCGCCTGGGGGACGGCGCGCTCGGCGAGGTCGTACACCCGCTTCCAGCCGCGGCGCTCCACGCAGACGACCTCGCCGTACATGAGGGCCCGCTCCACGGCGACCTTGGTGCCCGACCAGTCCCACCACTCGCTGGTCTTCTTCGCGCCGCCCAACTCCGTGGCCGTGAGGGGGCCTTCGGTGCGGAGCTGCTTGATGACCTGCTCGTAGGTGCCCTCGGGGAGGTCGTGGTTCCAGTGCGGGCGGCTGCGGTAGGCGCGGCGGCGGAACGCGAAGTGGGGCCATTCCTCGATGGGGAGGATGCAGGCCGCGTGGGACCAGTACTCGAAGGCGTGGGTCTCGGTCCAGTACGCGTTCTCGACGGTCTTGCGGCCGACCGCTCCCAGGCGGGCGTAGGGGATGAGTTCATGGGAGCGGGCGAGGACCGAGATGGTGTCGAGCTGGACCGCGCCCAGGTGGCGCAGGACGCCGCGGACGCCGGAGCGGCGGTCGGGGGTGCCGAGGAAACCCTGGGCGCGCAGGGCGATGCGGCGGGCTTCGTCGGCGGTCAGTTCGGTCGAGGGACGCGGGGTCGTCATGATGCGGACGATAGGCGCCGGCACTGACAACGGGGCGTGAGCTGCGCCATCGCTACGACAGCTCGGTGCGCGCCGGCAGATACGGCGCCGTCGAGGGCAGACCCAGGTCCGACGGGAGCAGCGAGCCCACCCAGCAGTCCCGGCGTACGCCCTGGTGGACGAGGCCGGAGCGCAGCACGCCCTCGACGGTGAAACCGCAGCGCTCCGCCACCGCGCGCGAGGGACGGTTGCCGACCTCCGCGCGCCATTCCACACGGTCGATCGACAGCTGGGTGAAGGCCCAGCGGGACGCGGCGAGGACGGCCTCGGTGACATAGCCGTTGCCCCGGTGCTCCTTCGTGCCCCAGAAACCGACCTCCGCCGCGCTCATGGAACGCATGGAAAGGCCGAGCATGCCCACCAGTTCCTCCTCTTCGGGGAGGAAGAGGCCCCACGTGAGACTGGAGCCGTTCGCCCAGCCGTCGGGGACGTGCTGGTCCGTGAAGCTCTCGGCGTGCTCGCGCAGATAGGGCGAGGGGATCGTGGTCCAGCGCTGGATCTCGGGATCCTGGGCGGCCTCGTACACGGCGTGGGTGTCCGGCGGGCCGACCGTGCGCATCAGGAGGCGGCCGGTGGTGAGCGTGACGGGTTCCATCGGCCGATTCTGCTCGGGGATTCACGACAAGCGCCATCTTTTTGCGGTGTGTGAGCGCGTGATCACTTTTCGCGCAATTCGTCGAGGGAGGGCGGCACCATCGGTGACCCCCGGCCGTTGTCCCCTTTGACGGAGATTTGAAGCAGCGGACCGTCGGCGTCCCCGGCAGGCTCCCGGCGTGGCCATGTCCTCGCATACGATGGCCGTTGCTCAGTCAGTCAAATGGAAACCGACCGTCCCAGGCCCGACCGGCAAGGAGACCAACCCCCGTGTCCGTCCTCTCGAAGATCATGCGTGCAGGCGAAGGCAAGATCCTGCGCAAGCTGCACCGCATCGCGGACCAGGTCAACTCCATCGAAGAGGACTTCGTCGACCTCTCCGACGCCGAGCTGCGGGCCCTCACCGATGAGTACAAGCAGCGGTACATCGATGGTGAGACGCTGGACGACCTGCTCCCCGAGGCGTTCGCCACCGTGCGCGAGGCCGCCAAGCGCGCCCTCGGCCAGCGTCACTACGACGTGCAGATCATGGGTGGCGCGGCCCTCCACCTCGGCTATGTGGCCGAGATGAAGACCGGTGAGGGCAAGACCCTCGTCGGCACCCTGCCCGCTTATCTCAACGCGCTGTCCGGCAAGGGCGTTCACCTGATCACGGTCAACGACTACCTGGCCGAGCGCGACTCCGAGATGATGGGCCGGGTCCACAAGTTCCTGGGCCTGGAAGTCGGCTGCATCCTCGCCAACATGACGCCGGCCCAGCGTCGCGAGCAGTACGCGTGCGACATCACGTACGGCACGAACAACGAGTTCGGCTTCGACTACCTGCGCGACAACATGGCGTGGTCCAAGGACGAGCTCGTCCAGCGCGGCCACAACTTCGCCATCGTCGACGAGGTCGACTCCATCCTGGTCGACGAGGCCCGTACGCCGCTGATCATCTCCGGCCCGGCCGACCAGGCCACCAAGTGGTACGGCGACTTCGCCAAGCTGGTCAC
>JABFXD010000219.1 GCA_013361925.1 Streptomyces sp.
ACGTACGACACGCGCGTGCCGGCCGCTCGCGCGAAGACCTCCAGGGCGCCGATCTGGTAGGCCACCTCGGCCGCCAGCTCGGCGGGCGGCACGTCCATCGCGCGCCGCCCGAAGCCGGCCAGGTCCCGGTAGGAGACCTGGGCCCCGATCCGTACGCCGCGCTCGGCCGCCTGCTCGCACACCCGCCGCATGGTGGCCGCGTCCCCGGCGTGGAAGCCGCAGGCCACGTTGGCGCTGGTGACGACGGACAGCAGCTCCTCGTCGTCGGTCAGCCGCCAGCGGCCGAAGCCCTCGCCGAGATCGGCGTTGAGATCGATCGAGATCATGGAACTTCTCAATCTCCTTCCGTCCTTGGACCGGTGGCGCTCACGCCACGCGGTACTGCTGGTCGCGGGCGTCGGTCAGGAACATCTGGCCCGGCGCGTGCGTGAGGGCGAACGGCGGGCGCGAGGCCATCACCGCGGCCTGCGGAGTCACTCCGCAGGCCCAGAACACGGGGATGTCGTCCGGTTCGACGTCCACCGGGTCCCCGAAGTCGGGGCGGGCGAGGTCGTCGATGCCGAGGGTCGACGGGTCGCCGCAGTGCACTGGACCGCCGTGGACGGCGGGGAGCAGACTGCTCTCCCGGATCGCCGCCGACAGATGCTGCGGCGGCACCGGCCGCATCGAGACCACCATCGGGCCGTGCAGCCGCCCCGCCGGCCGGCACTGCCACGTCGTCTCGTACATCGGCACGTTGCGCCCCTGCTCCAGGTGGCGCAGGGGTACGCCCGCCTCGGCCAGCGCCCACTCGAAGGTGAAGCTGCACCCGATGAGGAACGACACCAGGTCGTCCCGCCAGTGCGCCCGCACGTCGGTCGGCTCGTCCACGAGTTCGCCGTCCTGCCACACCCGGTAACGCGGCAGGTCGGTACGGAGGTCGGCGCCGGGCGCCAGGACCGTCGTAGGAGATCCGGCGTCGGTGACGTCGAGCACCGGGCACGGCTTCGGGTTGCGCTGGCAGAACAGGAGCATGTCGTACGCCCAGTCCGCGGGCACCGAGATCAGGTTGGCCTGGGTGTGGCCCGCCGCGACCCCGGCGGTGGGGCCCGTGAGTCCTTCCCGGAAGCGGGTGCGGGCCTCTTGCGGGCTCCACGCGTGCGCGTGCTCGTCGGCCAGGGTCAGGGGGCGGTCTTCCGTACGGTTCACGCGAGTTCCTTCCCACGGGTCTCCGGCAGTCCGAACAGCGCCAGCGCGGCGAGCGCGTAACCCAGTGCGCCGAAGACCAGCGCGCCGCCCACGCCCCAGCTGTCGGCCAGGAAGCCGACCGTGGTGGGGAAGACGGCACCCACGGCCCGTCCGGCGTTGTACGTGAAGCCCTGTCCGGTGCCGCGCACCGCCGTCGGGTACAGCTCGGCCAGGAAGGAGCCGAAGCCGCTGAAGATCGCCGACATGCAGAACCCCAGCGGGAAGCCGAGCACCAGGAGCAGGGTGTTGGCGCCGTCCGGGATGTTGGCGTACGCCAGGATGCAGATCGCCGAGAGCAGGGCGAAGAGCCAGATGTTGCGGCGGCGGCCCAGCCGGTCGGTGAGGTAGCCGCCGGTCAGATAGCCGAGGAAGGCGCCGGAGATCAGGAAGGTGAGATAGCCGCCCGTACCGACGACCGACAGCCCGCGGTCGCTCTTCAGATACGTCGGCACCCAGGTGGCGAGCGTGTAGTAGCCGCCCTGGACACCGGTCGACAGCAGCCCCGCGAAGATCGTCGTACGCAGCAGCCCCGGCTTGAAGATCGCCGTGAAGGACGTCGCGCCGCGGCTCTTCTCCCGTACCGCGACCGCCTCGGGCGCGTCCTGCACACGGCGGCGCAGCCAGACGACGAGCAGCGCGGGCAGCGCGCCCGTCCAGAACATCACGCGCCAGGCCAGGTCGTCGTCGAGGAACGAGAAGACCAGCGTGTAGACGACGGCGGCCAGCGCCCAGCCCACCGCCCACGAGCTCTGGACGGCGCCGAGGGTACGGCCCCGGTGCTTCGCGCTCGCGTACTCGGCGACCAGGATCGCGCCGACCGCCCACTCGCCGCCGAAGCCGAGCCCCTGGAGGGCGCGGAAGACCAGCAGGGACTCGAAGTTGGGCGCGAAACCGCAGGCCACGGTGAAGACCGCGTAGGTGATCACCGTGATCATCAGGGCCCGGACCCGCCCGGCCCGGTCGGCCAGCACTCCGGCCAGGGCCCCGCCGACCCCGGAGGCCAGCAGCGTGACGGTGGTGAAGAGGCCGGTCTGGCCGCTGTCCAGGCCGAAGTAGGCGGCCAGCGCGACCATGCTCAGCGGCAGCGTGAAGTAGTCGTAGGAGTCCAGGGCATAGCCGCCGAACGCGCCGGCGAAGGCACGCCGGCCGCGCGGACCGAGGGCGCGGAACCAGCCCAACGCCCCGTCATCGGCGGGGCGTTCGGTCGTCGTGGGGTGAGCGGTCAGGGCCTGCGGTGGAGGAGTCGTGCTCATGTGCACCTCGCAGTGGGAGGACGGAGGGTGCTTGAGGACGGGCCGTACGGTGCGGTTTCGAAGAAGGTAGAGGATCGTTGAACGATCCTTCAATACCCCTGTTGTTTCGTTCTCGTGTCTGCGGTTGAATTCCGGGCATGGCAGAGCAGCTGAGCGGACTGGCCGACGACCGCGCCCTCCTGGGCCGTACCAGCACGGCGGAGCGGGTCTCGGACATCCTCAGGAGCCGCATCGCCGAGGGCTATTTCCCGCCCGGTACACGGCTGTCGGAGGACAGCATCGGCGGCGCCCTCGGGGTGTCCCGCAACACACTGCGCGAGGCGTTCCGACTGCTCACCCATGAACGCCTGCTCGTCCACGAGCTGAACCGGGGGGTGTTCGTCAGGGTCCTGACCGTCGAGGACGTCGAGGACATCTACCGCACCCGCCGGCTCGTGGAGTGCGCGGTGGTGCGGGGCCTCGGCGAGCCGCCGTACGCCTTGGAGGGGCCCGCCGAAGCCGTGGCCGAAGGGCTGCGGGCGGTGCGCGAAGGTGACTGGAAAGCGTTGGGTACGGCCAACATCCACTTCCACCGGGAACTGGTCGCCCTCGCCACCAGCGAGCGCACCGACGAACTCATGCGCAGCGTCTTCGCCGAACTGCGGCTCGCGTTCCACGTCGTGGACGACCCGCGGCGGCTGCACGAGCCCTACCTTGCGCGCAACCAGCAGATCCTCGGGGCGTTGGAGGCGGGCGAGAAGGACGAGGCGGAGAAACTGCTCGCGGTCTATCTGGAGGACTCGTTGGAGCGGGTGGTGGAGGTCTACCGGCGGCGAGTGGGGGCGGACGGCTAGCGTCCGGATCCTGCCGCCGGCGGGTGGGGTCTGTTCTGCGTCGTTTTAGTCGTTGTCAGACCGAGGACCTAGTCTGTGCACCGTGACTTCGCCTGCACCGACGGACCGTGTTCCGCCCCAGCTCAGCGCAGCGTCCCGCCCCGCTCCGGGGCCGGCCGCCGACGAGGGGCTGGCGCGGCGGCTGCGCGCGCTCGCGTGCACCGCCCCGCTGCACGACCTGGACGCGCGCAAGGCGAACCTCGCGGGTGAGTACTCGGTGTACGGCATGGCGGAGGTCGCCCTGGCCGCCATCGACCTGGTCACCCTGAACATGGACTTCGACACGGGCGCGGACCACGACCAGATAGTCGCCCGCCTCATCCCGCGCATCGCCGCCCAGGCGCCCCAGCGGCCGGTCGCCGAGCACGAGCGCGTGGCCCGCTGGGTCCTCGAGAACCTGATCAACGTCGGGAGCGTCGACCGCGGCTTCCGCGCCGTGTACGGCACGTTCGCGCAGGACGGCACCTATGTGCGCCGCGACTACGACTTCAAGCTGATCGAGGAGGTCCCCGGGCCCGGCGGTTCGGTGTACCTCCGTACGACGGACGAGGCGGTCAACGTCCTGGTCGGCGCCCTCGACACCGACGTCACCAGCGCCCAGATCGCCGCCGAGGTCAAGCTGGAGGTGCTGATCAGCCGCGGCCGGCTCGCCGACGCCCAGCTCGCCGCCGAGCAGGCCCGGTACCGGACCGTGCAGTACTCGGAGACCCTGCGCCGGGCCCTGGACGCGACGCGGCGCAATGTCCGCGCGGTGGACTGGCTCAACGCCGTCCCCGACATGATCACCGAGGCGCTGGACCACGTCGCCGACCGCTACCGCCACGAGAACGCGATCCTCACCAACATCCGCAAGGCACGCGACGAGTCCGAGGACCCGGAGCAGAAGCGGCGGGCCGCCGAACTGGTCGACATCGTCAAGGACTGCATCCGGCGCCACACCCAGCTCCAGTCCCGGCTCCTGGAGGCCGGACCGCTGTTCCGCGCGGAGCAGGACCGGCAGGCCTTCGCGACGCCGATGACGACCTCGGGCATAGACCTGTACGGGCACCTGGTCGCGCCCGTGCTGCCGCTGCCGCTGGAGCAGGCGGTCCGGGTCACCGACGCCTTCTTCGCGCGGGGGACCGGGCTGCGCACGCCGGTGTCGGTGCGGGTCGGCGACCTCGTCGACATACTGCTGACCCCACCGGCGGAGCGCGAGCATCTGGGCGCGGAGATGCCCGAGCCGGACCTCATCGCCACGCCGGACGACAGCCGCTTCAGCGAGGAGCAGCTGGCCTCGGCGATGGAGCTGCTGGACCTGCCGGCCGACGCGCCCCGCCGGCTGTCCGGGCTGCTGACCGAGGCGCGGCGACAGGACCCCGATCTGCCGTATCTCGTCGCCCTGTTGGCCGTGCACGCGGCCAGTCCGGCGGTGGGCACCGCCTACCGGCAGGGCGAGGAGAAGCTGCTGTTCGCCGTGGACGACGGGACCGAGCTGGACGATCCGGAGTTCGGCGGGGCGGATCTCATCGTCGGGACGGCCCTGCTGGACGCGGTGGGCATGGCGGCGGACAGGAC
>JABFXD010000293.1 GCA_013361925.1 Streptomyces sp.
TACGACCTCGTCCTCATCCGGTCCACCTGGGACTACAGCTGGCGGTCCGCCGAGTTCACGGCGTGGACCGAGCGGGTCGGCAAGGTGACCCGGCTCGCCAATCCCGCCGACGTGGTGCGCTGGAGCAGCGACAAGCGGTACCTCGGGGAGCTGGCCGCGGCCGGGGTGCCGACCGTGCCCACGGCGTATCTCGCGCCCGGTGACGCCGTCGAGCTGCCCGACGATCACGAGTACGTGGTGAAGCCGACCTCCGGGGCCGGGGCCCGTTATGCCGCGCGGTACACGGCGGACCAGCACGACACGGCCGTACGGCAGCTTCAGCGGATGCACGCGGAGGGGTTCACCGCGATGATCCAGCCGTACATGCGGGGCATCGACGCCGGCGGGGAGCGGGCGCTCCAGTTCTTCGGCGGGCGGCTGCTGCACGCCAGCCGGAAGCGGGCCGTGCTCGCGCCCGGTACCGCCTTCGACGCGGACAAGGTCGCCCACCCGGGCCTGGAGGCGTGGACGGCGACCCCGGCCGAGCTGGACGTCGCCGAGCGCGCCCTGGCCGCCGTACCGGACGCTCCCGAGCTGCTGTACGCGCGCGTGGACCTGGTCGACGGGGACGACGGGGAGCCGGTGGTGATGGAGCTGGAGCTCGTCGAGCCGAACCTCTTCCTGTTCCTGCACCCGCAGTCGCTGCCGCGGGTGGTGGAGGCGGTGCTGGGGGCGGCCGTCCCGCGGTGAGCTCCCCGGCGCTCAGCGCACCGCCAGCCGCTGGAGCAGTCCCCAGGTGAACTCCGCCGCGCACTGACGGCGTACGCCCTCCGCGTCCGGCGCCGTGAACGCCAGCCCCCAGCGGGTGGGAGCCGTCCCCTCCAGGGGGCGGGCCGGTGCGAAGGCCCGGGCCACCTCGTCGACCGTGCACGACCAGGGGGTGAGGTCCTCCAGGGTGCGCAGGTCAGGGCCGGGCGCCCCCGGTGTGCGGACCAGCCACTCGTTCCACACCGCCGTCCCCGTCGGTGCCAGCAGCACCTCGAACCGCAGGTCCGGCCAGAGCGGCAGCGGCCACAGCCACGCCTCGCACTCCATGTCGCCGACCTTGCGGGTGAGCACCGACTCCGGAGTGCCGAGGACCGAGCGGTAGCGGGAGGCGGCGGCCCGCGCACGCGGGGAGCGCAGCATGGCCTGCCAGCGCTTGTTGGCCTCGCGCATCTCGGCGAGCGAGGCACCGAGTTCCCGGCGGGCGTCCTCGACCAGGTCCGGGTTGTGGTCGGCCATGCGGCGCAGCAGGACCAGTTGGAAGTCAGCGGGGCCGAAGGGGCTGGCGGGGGGCTTGGCGGAGGGCATGCGTCCCATGGTCGCCGACGCCGGCGCCCGGACGGCGGCCGTCCGGTAGGAAGAGCACCGAGTTGACGTACCGCGGGCCCCGGAACGGCAGCACCCGGCGCAGCAGACCGTGGGAGACGACGTACGAGGCGCCCTCCTGGTGGGCCTCCAGGGGGAAGGAGCGCAGCGGCACCCAGGTGTCGCCCGGCAGGACCCAGCCCGCGTAGCCGAGCAGCGACAGATACGTCACCACCGGGCCGATCGGCTGGATCCGCGACTCCAGCTCGACGAAGAGGGCGGGGCGGTCGCGGGCCAGGACGGCGGTCGCGCCGCGCAGCACCGCCAGCTCGCTGCCGTCCACGTCGACCTTCATGAACCCGACGTCCTTCAGGCCGAGTTCGTCGAGGGTGACACAGCCGACGGACAGCGCCCGCTGATGGATGTCCCGGCGGACCAGCGACGACACCCCGCGCTCGCCCGTGTCGTCCGGCGGCAGCCAGAGCCGGGCGGTGCCGGGGCGCTCGGCCGCGGCGGCCTGGACGACCCGGACGTTGGGCGGGGCGGTCGCGGCGAGCAGCCGGGCCAGCCGCGGCACCGGCTCCACGGTCACCACCCGGTCGGCCCGCGCCGCGAGACGGCGCGTCCACGGCCCGTACCAGCCACCGACGTCCACGGCCGTGCCACAGCCCTCCGGGCACAGCTCGGGCAGCCGGGCCAGCTCCGGCTCGAAACGCGGATAGACGGCCCGGGCGACGGCGGCCACCAGCCGGTCGGGCAGCAGCGGGGCGATGCGCGCGGCGAGCGTCACGACATCGTCCCTGTCATCCGTTTGAGCAGTTGCTCGTGTTCGTCGTCCGACACCTGCTCCCCGGAGGAGGGCAGCAACTGCGGGATGCCGTCCACGATCGGGTAACGGCGGCGCAGCCGCGGGTTGTAGAGGGCCTCGTCCGGCCCGACCAGGTGCAGTGGGCCCTTGTCGAGCGGGCACGCCAGGATCCGCAGCAGCGGGTCGTCGGGGTTCATGGGGGTGTCAACTCCTTGGCACCGATGGGGGGTTGAGGTTCTGGTTGCGGGTCGTGCTTGGGCATGGACAGCAGGACGGAGACGGCGAGGACCGTGCCCGCGAGCCGCAGCGCGAGGCGCAGCGGGTCGTGCGGCAGCGTCTCGCCGAACGACAGCGTGCCGAGCACCGCCGTGAACAGACACGTCACCGTCGTGCACACCGGCACGATCAGCGAGGCACGGCACCGCTGGAGCGCGGCCTGCGACATGACGAGCCCGAACGCGCCGGTGAAGAGCAGGAGATACGGATACGGGGAGCGCAGCACGTCCACCACGGCCGTCCCGAGCCCACTTGAGGTCAGCCGCGTGGACACCCCCTTGATCGCCAGCGAGCTCACGCCGTAGAGCAGGCCCACCGCCACGCCGTACTCGACCCCGGTCGTCGGCAGCCGGTGCCGGTGCCGGGAGCGGCGCTCCGCCGACCCGTACAGCCACACCCCGGCGGCCAGCGACGGCACGCACACCAGCAGGATCAGCGGATAGGGCGCCGCCTGGCTCACCGCGTCCGCGCTCTCGTCCAGCGACAGCACCACCATCAGCAGCGCCCCGAGGATCGCCCCCAGCGCGTACCGCTCCCGCCCGGTCGTCTCCTCGCCCAGCAGCCGCGCCGACAGCAGCACCAGCAGCACCAGCCCCGAGACGAAGATGCCCTGCGCGGCGGCGATCGGCAGCGTCCGGTAGACCACGAGCTGCGCCCCGAACCCGGCGGCCAGCGCGAGCGAACCGCCGATCCACAGGGGGCTGCCGAGGACCAGGCGGAGCAGCCGTGCCGGTTCCCGGATCGACACCTCGGGCAACGACGTGAGCGCCCGTTTCTCCAGGACGAAACCGACGCTGTACAGGGTGTTCGCCAACAGGGCCGCCGCCACTCCCCACCACATGGTCCACGCCCCCTAGGTCTTTCGCGCGTGCAACAACAGGATCGAGGCGAGCGACGGTCTGCGACACGCCAGCCGGTCCAGCGGCCGCAGCGGACGCGGTACGCCGTGGAAGGGGGCCCCTTCCAGTCGTACGACGGTGAAGCCCGCCGCGGCGACGAACTCCCGCAGCGCACGCGCGGTGTAGAGCCGCAGATGCCCCACGACCTCGCGTCCCGGGCGCCCGTGGATCGCCCGCAGACTGACCTCGGAGAACACCGGCTGCACCCCGGCCAGCAGCAGGGCGCGGTTGTACCAGGCGGCCAGGTTCGGCGTGGACAGCAGGAGATGACCGCCCGGGCGCAGCACCCGGCTGATCTCGTCCAGCGCCGCGTCCGGGTCGACGAGATGCTCGATCACCTCGCTGAACAGCACGGCGTCGACGGACTCGGCCCCGAACGGCAGCCCTCCGCCGGTGAGTTCACCGCGCACGGCGTACGGCAGCCGGGTGCGGGCGCGGCGCAGGGCGTCCTGGGACCAGTCGACGCCGACGAGGTGGTGACCGGGGAGGAGGGGCGCGGCGGTGGCCGCGGCCGTTCCGTCGCCGCAGCCGATGTCCAGGATCGTCTGCGCGGGGCGCTTGTGGAGGGCGGCCGCCAGCATGCGGGCCTGGCGGAGGCTGCGCGGGGTGCCGGAGGCGACGGGGACGGCGGGGTTCTCGTAGAAGTCGCGCAGTTCACGGGGCCTGGCGGCGGCGCGGTCGGTCTGGGCGGTGGTCATGACTGCTCCACGTCCGTGGTGTGCAAGTAGTGCTCGAACAGGTCGCGCAGATGGGCGCCGTCGCCATGGCTGAGCAGGGACCGTGACCAGCGCAGGGCGAGATGCAGCCGGCCGGCCGTGGACGCGGTCGTGACGGTCAGGCCGCGCGGCATCCTGGCCGGCGCCGAGAACCACACCGCGTGCGCGCGGCCCGCGTCCTCGCCGAAGTCGAGGGGGTAGGGGATACGGCCGATGTTGCTGAGGAGGGTCGTCGACGTCCAGGGGGCGGCGGCCCGGCGCAGGCCGCGGGTGAGCGCCGCCCGCCAGGCCACGGGGGTCACGGGGGCGGTGAGGAGGGCCGCGCCGTGGCCGAGCTGGGGGCGGGGGAGGGACTTGAGGGCGCGGGTGCGGGTGGCGGTGCGGGTGAGCAGGCCCTGTATGTCCGCGGTCGTCAACTCGTCCGGTGCGAAGGGGACTTCGACCAGGCGGGTGCCGTTGCCGATCGGCATGGTCGTGTCGCGCGGGCGGTCGTCCACCGGCATGGTGATGCGGAGGGGGCGGGGGCGGGCGCCGTGCTCTCTGTTCCAGTGGGCGATCGTCAGGGCCGTGGAGACCATGAGCTGGTCGTTCACGGTGTAGGGGGCGCCCTTGGGGCGTTGGGGGAGTGGGAGTTCGGTGACGAGCAGGCCGTTGCCGGGGGAGGGTTCGGGGGTGCCGGGGGCCACTCGGGCGGGGGGTGACCAGTTGGAGGGGGTGTCGGTGGGGGCGGGCTGGGGTTCGGGGGCCCGGGTGGGGGGTGCGGTGGGGGAGTTGTCCTTGCCGCTGTAGATCTCGGCGGCGGTGGCGAGGACGCGGAGGCAGGCGGGGCCGTCGAGGGCGGTGTGGTTGATGGTGAGGAACAGGACCGTGCCTTG
>JABFXD010000601.1 GCA_013361925.1 Streptomyces sp.
GACTCCCGTCACCGCCACGCCCCTTTGGGCAGCTGTGAGTTGTTCACGGCACCTGCGAGATACGTCACGGTCCGGGGCCAAAGTCCCGGACTGTGGTGTCTACTGGGGCGCATGCCTGAGCACGTCTCGATCTTCCAGATGGCGGGAATGGCCGTCCTCGCCCTGGCGACCGTCGTCTGGGCGATCGGCCTGACCCGCGTCCTGCGCCGCGGCCGAGAGGCCGCCCTGTGGGGAGCCGCCCCCGCTCTCGGGGGCCTTCCGTACCAGCGGCAGGCGGGCCCCGACCTGGAGTCCGTCCAGCTCACCCCGGCGGAACGGGACGCCTTCGCGGGCCTGGTACGACAGCTCAGCGACGGCCGCTGAGACCCAAGAGGTCACCCGCCCGTCATGCGGGCGCGCGTCAGGAAACGCGTGCCGCCCGCCGCTCCATCGCATCCCGGGCGGCGTCCTCGGAGACGTACACCTCGCACATGTGCCGCCCGTCGGGCGTGGCCGTGTGCTCGACCTCCCACAGGGAGATCTCCTCGCCGTCACGCAGCAGGAACGCGTGCTCGTAGAGCGAGAAGCACAGTCCGATGCGCCCCGCGCGGCACGGCCGTCCGAACGCCTGCGTGATCTGGTGCGCGAACGCGTCCGCCAGCAGCGCCGCCGTCTCCGCACCCGGCCGGTCCGGATTCTCCGCGCGGCGCAGGAGCCGACGCGCGTGATCGGCGGAGTCGTCGGGCACGTACGCGTGCCGGGGCGCGGGGATCGGCGACAACTGCACCGTCACCGGCAGCTCGAAGTCGGGGGTGTCCGCGGGCAGCGGCAGCCGGGCCGTGGCCGCGCGCAGCTCCTCCTCGTCGACGTACACCTCGTGCTGCGGGTCGCTGCCCGGCACGGTGTTGTGGACCAACTCCCAGAGCGTGAGCGCGGAGCCGTCGGCGAGCAGCCAGGTGTGGCGGTACGTCTCGCGGTGCAGCCCCGCGCTGTGGTGCGCGGAGTGCAGCGAGCTGTCGTGCGCCAGCGCGCAGTCGAGTCGCTGTATCGCCTCGTCGGGCAGCTCGAAGGAGTTCAGCGCACGGCCGAGGAGTCGCGCGAGGTGCTCCTCCGGAGACTCGGGCGACTCGCGTGGCTCGTACGCTGCTGTCTCGTACGGAACGCTCAAGGTTTCTCCCGGCGTTGCTGCATGTCACCTTGTGGGTGCATACCGTAGCCCCTCGGTCGGACATCATGTCCGGGAACCGAGAAAACGTACGCACAGAAAACTCCCGGGCCGTGTGAGAAGTTCCCACGCGGCCCGAGGATCCGTCAAAAACAGCCGGTCAGAAGCCACTTGGCGCACGCCGCCGCGCGCGAACTCACACGGCGCTTCCGGCGGTCCACTGGCTCCACGACATGTTCCAGCCGTTGAGCCCGTTGTCCGGTGCCACCGTCTTGTCGGGCGAGTTCTTGACGATCACGACGTCCCCGAGGATGGAGTTGTCGTAGAACCACTTGGCGTTCGTCGCCCCCGAACCACCCTGCACGTCCTGCAGCCCCACGCACCCGTGGCTGGTGCCCGTCTGGCCGAAGGGCGGATTGGCCTTGTTGTACCAGTAGTTGCCGTGGATGAACGTCCCCGACTGGGTCAGCCGCATCGCGTGCGGCACGTCCGGGATGTCGTAGGCGTTGTCGAGCCCGACCGTCCGGCTGTCCATCCGCAGCTTCGGGAACTTCTCGGAGATCACCATCTGACCGTTGTAGGTGGTGAACTCCGCGCTGCCCGCCGAGATCGGCACCGACTTGAAGGTCCTGCCGTCCCGCACGACCGTCATCGTCTGCGTGTTCACGTCGACCGTGGAGACCTGCGACCGCCCGATCGTGAAGCTGACCGTCTTCTTCTGTACGCCGACGACGCCGTTCGCGCCCTTCACGCCGTCCAGGTCGATCTTCATCGTGACCTTGGAGCCGGCCTTCCAGTACTCCTGCGGCCGGAAGTCGAGCCGCTGCGACCCGAACCAGTGCCCGACCACCTGCTGCCCACTGCTGGAGGAGACCGTGATGTGCGACTGCACGGCCTTCTTGTCGCTGATCGCCTTGTCGAAGGTGAACGACACCGGCATCCCGACCCCCACCGTCGTACCGCCGTCCGGCGTGTACGTCCCGATGAAGCTGTTCGCCTTGCTGACCGTGGTGAAGGTCGAGTCGTCGGAGACGGCACGACCGTCGGCGTCCTTCGCGGTCGCCGATATCTCGTACTTCGTCTCCCGCTCCAGCTGCTCCTTCGGCTTCCAGCTGCCCCCGTCCGCGGAGAGCGTCCCCGGCACGTCCTGCCCGGTCCCCGCCACCGTCATCTTCACGACGGTCAGCTCGCCCCCGCTGACCTTGACCCCCGTCGTGTTGATCGACGCGCCCGTCGAACCGTTCTTCGCCGAGATGACGATCTTCGCCGCCGACGTCTTCGGGGAGTTCCCGGCGCTCTTGCCGTCGTCCTTGCCGTCGGCGCCGCCGCCACAGGCGGTGAGGGTGAGGGCGCCGACCGCCAGGACGGCACAGACCCCCAGTGCGCGCCTCGTTGCTATGTCCGGCGTTGTCACGAGCTGCTCCCGGTTCGTGTGATGTGCGTGATCCGCTCCAGTGCGTGGAGAAAGAGCGCATCCAGGGCCGGTCGGGTTCCCTCCCTCGGCGGTGAACGCCATCACGTGACAGAACCGGGACAATCCCCACACGAAACGCGCCACTCGTGTCACCCGCCCCCGTACAACTCCCCGTACGACGGCCACTCCCCACCCGGTCCGCGCACCGACTCGGCCGCGCGCACGGCGCGCACGATCGCGCGGGTCACCATGTCGGCGCCCGCCGCGAGGAGTTCGTTGAGCGCCAAGGGGTGCTCGGCGTCCAGCGCGCGCTGTCCCGTGGCCAGGGTGAACACGGTGTCGCCGTCGTTCAGAAGGTGCACCGGCCGAACGGCACGCGCGATGCCGTCGTGCGCCGTGCCGGCGAGCTTCTGCGCCTGCGCCTTCGACAGATCCGCGTCGGTGGCGACGACCGCGAGCGTGGTGTTCAGAAGGGGAGCGGCGTTCTTCGCCGCGGCCTCGGCGAGACGCCGGCACGCGGCGTCATGGACGTGCGCCTGCGGATAGTCCACCCGCCCCTGGAACAACTCCCCGTACAGAACCCCCGTTTCCGGATCCAGTACGGCGCCCGCCGCGTTGGCCACCACCAGCGCGGCGACCGTGATCCCCGACCCGAGCACGACGCTCGCGCTGCCGACCCCGCCCTTCAACGGCCCGACCGCGGCGCCGGTACCCGCGCCCACGCCCCCTTCCCGCACCCGCTCGCCGGGCGCGCTCGCCGCGGCCGCCTCGACGGCCGCACGGCCGACGGCGGCATCCGGCCTGGCCCGGAAGTCGCCGCCCCGCCCGAGGTCGAAGACGCAGGCGGCGGGTACGACGGGGACGACATGGGTCGGATCCGCTCCCACGCGCACTCCGCGACCCTGCTCCTCCAGCCACGCCATCACGCCGGTCGCGGCGTCGAGCCCGTAGGCGCTGCCTCCGGTCAGCACGATCGCCTCGACCTTCTGCACGACGTTGCGCGGGTCGAGGGCGTCGGTCTCCTTGGTGCCGGGGCCGCCGCCGCGCACGTCCACGGCGGCTACGGCACCGCCCTCCGGGGCGAGCACCACGGTGGTGCCCGTGAGCCAACCGTCGCCGGTACGCGTCGCGTGCCCCACGCGCACACCGGCGACGTCCGTCAGAGCGTCAACTGTCATGGACCCAGTCTCGTCCAGACCACACCGGCACCGGTCCACCGGCGCCGAACCGGCACCGACCGCCGCAACGCGCAGGCGGACGTCACCCGACCGGCGCCGGTACCGCCTCCCCGCGCTGGCGAGCCACCATGCGTGCCGTCAGCGTCGTCCCCGTCACCACGGCGAGCGCCGAGACGATACCGGCCGCGAGCACGGCCCAGTCGCCCAGGAACGTGCAGGCGATCACCAGCAGCGCCGTGACCGGCAGGACCAGCTGCTGCGCGGTACCCACCTTGAAGTAGCGCGAGTGCAGGGCCCAGACGGTGAGGAGATAGAGCGCCGTCGGCAGCGTCACGGCGGCCGACGCGGACAGGGTGGAGATGTGCGCCTTGCCGACCGCCTGCTCGACCGCCACCTCCAGCCCGGCGCCGATCGCGGCTGCCGAGGCGAAGATCAGGTAGTGGCCGTAGCCCCACAGGAACGCCTGCTTGCTGGTGCGCAGCCTGCCGTGGATGGGCACGACGAAGTAGATCCACCACGCCGCGAACACGATCAGCAGCCCGCCCGCGGCGATCGGCAGCAGTTCGCCGAGGGCGTCGTTCTCGTCGACGGCGGACTTCACGGCGACCGTGGCCGCGGCGATCGTCTCGCCGAGGACGATGATGGTGAACAGGCCGTACCGCTCGGCGATGTGGTGCGGATGCCAGGACGAGGCGAAGTCCTTCTCCGCGTACGCCGGCACGCACATCTCCACCAGCGCCATCACGAGGAACACCCAGGGCCTCGCCCCCACCGGCAGCACCACGAGTCCCAGCCAGCCGACCATGCAGAGCAGCACGCCACCGGCGTACCGCAGAGCCATCGTCCGCTCGGCGCCCTCGCTGGACAGCGCCACGCGTATCCACTGCGCGGACATGGCGAGCCGCATGATCACGTAACCCAGCCAGACGGTCAGGAACTCGTGGTCCTCGAAGGCCCGCGACACCCCGGCCGCGAGCACCAGCACACCGGCGATCTGGATCAGGGTGACGACCCGGTAGAGGACGTCGTCGTTGTCGTACGCCGAGGCGAACCAGGAGAAGTTCATCCAGGCCCACCAGATGGCGAAGAAGACCATCGCGTAGTTGAGGATGCCTTCGCCGGCGTGCCCCTCGGCGACGGAGTGCACCA
>JABFXD010000877.1 GCA_013361925.1 Streptomyces sp.
CTACTTCCCCACCAAGGAGGACATCGTCCTCACGGACGAGTACGACCCGGTGATGCTGGAGGAGCTGCGGACCCGGCCCGTGGACGAGCCCTGGATGGACTCCGTGCGGCACATCATGCACAGGGCCATCGACGTCTCCGACGAGATGGTGCAGATCACCCGCGTGCGCGCCCATCTGATGGTCCAGGTCCCCGCCGTGCGCGCCCGGATGATGGAGAGCATGTCCGTCACCGGCAAACTGCTGTCGCAGGCGGTCGCGGAACGCACCGGCCGGGACCCGGACGACCTGGAGGTGCGGGTCTACACGATGTCCCTGATCGGCGGCCTCTCGGAGATCTACCAGTACTGGGCGGAGACCGACATGGAGGAGGACCTGCACACACTCCTCGAACGCGCCCTGACCGTCCTGGACCGCGGCCTCCCCACGAAAAACACCTGAGGCCCGGGCCCCCACCCATGACATCCTGACCAGGTGAACGGACCGGAGATCCACCTCGAAGTAGCCCCCGAACTGGCCCTCTTCGTCCCGCACGGACGCCGGTCCGGAGCCACCCCGGTGACCACCGACGGCGTCTCCACCCTCGGCCATGTCGTCGAGTCCCTCGGCGTCCCGCTGCCCGAGGCCGGGGCGCTGGTGGTCAACGGCCGGGAGGTACCCACCTCGTACGTCCCCGTGGCGGGCGACCAGGTGGAGGTACGGCCCGTCGCCCGGCCCCAGCGGGTCCCCGGCGCCCCGCTCCGCTTCCTCCTCGACGTCCACCTCGGCACCCTCGCCCGCCGGCTGCGCCTGCTCGGCGTGGACACGGCGTACGAGTCGACGGACCTCGGCGACCCCGCCCTCGCCGCGCTCTCCGCCGCCGAGCGACGCGTCATGCTCAGCCGCGACCGGGGGCTGCTGCGGCGCCGCGAGCTGTGGGCCGGCGCGTATGTGTACAGCACCCGGCCCGAGGACCAACTCCAGGACATCCTCGACCGCTTCCGCCCCGAGCTGCGCCCCTGGACCCGCTGCACCGCCTGCAACGGCCTGCTGAAGGAGGCCACGAAGGACGAGGTCGCGGACCAGCTCCACGGCGGCACCGAGCGGTCGTACGACGTCTTCGCGCAGTGCGTGGAGTGCGGGCGGGCGTACTGGAAGGGCGCGCATCACGATCAGCTGGAGGCGATCGTGAAGGACGCGGTGTTGTTCTGTTCGGAGCGCCGTTGAGGCTGAGCGCTGTGGGGAACTGCGGGCCGTCCGTGGCTGGTCGCGCAGTTCCCCGCGCCCCTGGGGGCGTCAGCGCCTCGTTAGATCCTTCTTGCCGCAGGCGATGCCGTCCCTGTTCCGGTCCAGGCCCAGCGGGTCGTCCTTGCCGTTGACCTTCAGGCGGCCGTAGTCGTTCTTCTTCAGCCAGGCGCAGCGGGCCGCCGCCGTCGCCTTCACCTCCTTCGGGAACGCCGTCGGCACGCAGACGTTGAGCGAGCCGTAGTGGCGGTCACAGCCGGAGACGGTCGGGCTGACCTTCTGCGAGGTGCGCTTCTTGCCCGGCCCGGTGACCTTGCCGGAGAGGTCGTCGGCGAAGGCGTGGACGTGGGCGGAGGCGTCCGTGGCGCTCAGCGCGGCGGGGCCCTGCAAGTGCACCCACTTCGCCACCGACGGCACCCCGTTGGCGTCCACGGCGAACAGCATGTACCAGCCGGGCGGCGCCAGGTTGGGGTTGCTCGTCACGTTCAGGTCGACGTTGTTGCCGTCCACCGCGAGCGGCAGGTCCACGAACCGCTGGTTGGGGTCGGAGGAGTGCGTCACCGCGGCCGGGCGGATCAACTCGGCCTTGGCGATGGGCCGGTCGACGGTGATGCGCTGGGTGTCGCCGTAGGTCCACTCGGTGTCGATGACCGAAGTGATCGACGGACGCGGGCCCTTGAGGAGATAGGGCGGGGTGTAGATCGACACGTTGTGGTTCCAGGTGCCGTTGCCCGGGTTGTCGCCGGTCGCCATGACCCGGCCGTCCGGCAGCAGGAACGCGGAGGAGTGGTAGCCGCGCGCCTCGGGGTCGGCGGCCACCGGGTCGAAGGTGCCGGTGTCGGGATCGTAGAGCGAGGACTCGTGGACGGGGTTGGCCCGGTTGTGCAGACCGCCGCCCGTCTCCAGCACCTTGCCGTCGGGCAGCAGCACGGCGGAGACGTACATCTTGCCCTGGTTGCCGGTCTCCGGCTGCGGTCCGTTGCCGAGGTCGACGGTGCCCTGCGGGAGCGGCGGCCCGGCGACGTAGGCCGGATTGGGCTGCTTGAGGTCGATGACGTCGGTCAGCCGGTTCGCCTCCGGGTTGGAGTCGATGTTGCCGCCGCCGAGGGTGAGGACCTTCTGGTCCTGCGCCGGGGGCAGCAGCACGCTCGCGGACTGGTCACGCTCGTCCTTGTTCTGGAGGCCGGGCACCTGGGTGACCGTGTTGGCCCCGTAGTCGTAGATCGCGCTGCCGGTACCCGGGATGTTGTTGCCGAAGACATGGCTGCCCGAGTAGAAGAGGCGGCCGTCCTGCATCAGGATCATCGACGGGTACAGGCCCCAGTACGACCAGGTCTGGTTGACCTTCCACAGCGGCTGCCACTGCTGCTCCGCCTGGGAGAACA
Source organism: Streptomyces sp. (assembly GCA_013361925.1). Taxonomy (GTDB): domain Bacteria; phylum Actinomycetota; class Actinomycetes; order Streptomycetales; family Streptomycetaceae; genus Streptomyces. Next base: position 2,608 of record JABFXD010000877.1, read on the forward strand.
GCTCGGCGGTCACCGACCCGGTCGAGTCCTCGCGCAGCCCGCCGAAGGAGATGACGTCACCGTTGCCGAGGACGGTCGCCGACGGGTACCAGTGGCCGTCGTTCATGTCGTTCGTCTTGCTGTACGTCTCGGTGACCGGGTCGAAGATGTACGAGTCCTTGAACCCCTCGTAGCCGTGCCCGCCGACGACCGGGTACGCCTTGTTGCCGCTCATCACGAGCACGCGCCCGTCCTGGAGCTGGACGTGCCCGGCACAGAACATGTCCTTCGGGGTGGGGATGACCTTGTAGGCGCCGGTCGCCGGGTTGTAGACGGCCGAGGTGAAGGTGCCCGCGTTGAACTGCTCCTCGCTGTTCCCGGAGCCCGCGATCAGCAGCACCTTGCCGTTGTTGAGGACGACGGAGTGCATGGAGCGCACCGGGTTCTGCGTGGGCAGCACGTCCCAGCGGCCGTTGGCGCACTGGTCGGCCGTGCCGGTGCACTGCGTCGGCGGGACCGGGTCGGCGACCTGCTCCATGGTGTAGTCGTCGGTGGTCGCGGAGCCGGTGCCGTAGACGGAGACGCCCCAGGTGATCCGGTCGGTGCCGGTGGGCACTTCGGGGGTGCGGACGCTCGCCTGCGTCCAGCTGCCCGCCATCTCCAGGGTCTTCAGGTCCGTCCAGTACTGCCAGCCGGCGGTGGCGTCGTGCCGGAAGAGGGTGACGGCGGTGTCCGGGGTCGTCGACTTGTACCAGAGGCTCAGGTCGTACTGCTTGCCCGGCGTCACCACCGGCGCGCACGCGGCCGACTCGGTGATCAGGGCCTTGCGGTCGCCCTCGACGCGGCGGGTGAGCTCGACCTTCATGGCCTTGGTGCCGGAATGGGCGTCGGCGGTGGTGCTGAAGGTGAAGTCGTTGTCCCCCCATCCCGACTTCTCCCAGCAGTACGGCATGTCGCCGCCGGCGGTCTCGAAGCCGGGGTTCTTGATGAGGTTGGCGGCGGAGGCGGGCTGCGGGGTGGCGAGGAGGAGACCGGCGGTGAGGGCGGTCACCCCCAACAGGGCTTGTCTGCGGCGGTTCTTCATGTGGTGCGGCTCCTACGGCGTGGGAGATAGACCAGCGCTTCGGTCCCGACGAAGCGCAGGACGAACGTGATGACGAGGGCCAGGGCCGTGGCGGGCAGCGCCGCCAGCCCGAAGTGCGTGACCAGCAGCGCGATCAGCGGAATCCGCAGCACCAGGTCCGCGTTGGCGAGCAGCGCGAACCGGACCGTGCGGTCGGCCCAGTGCCGGTGGCGGCGCCGGTCGCGGAAGAGCACCTTCTCGATGAGGAGGAAGTTCCAGGCCACGCCGAACTGGTTGGCGACGATCTCGGCGGGGAGATAGTGCAGGCCCGCGTGGGTGAGCGCCCACAGGGCGGCCAGGTTGGGCACGAAACCGGTGAGCCCGATCAGCCCGAACACCACCATGCGGGCCAGCGGGGTCGCCGTGCGCAGTCCGGCGAGGTGCCGCAGGAAGCGGCGCCCCTCCTCGGCCGTGGACTTGGACTCGCCCGCGAACCGCTCCTGGAACACGAACGGCACCTCGGTGACCGCGCGCGGCCGGCTCCGCACCGCCAGTTCCAGCAGGATCTTGTAGCCGAGCGGCTTCAGCGCCTCCGCCGCGATGTCGCTGCGCCGGATCGCGAAGAACCCGCTCATCGGATCGCTGATGCCGTGCAGCCTGCGGGGAAAGAGGGACTTGGTCAGCCAGGTCGCCCCACGGGAGACGGCCACGCGGTAACTGCCCGCGAGCCCGGCCCGGCTGCCGCCCTTGATGTAGCGGGAGGCGACGACGAGCCCGGCGTTCGCCCGCTGTCCGGTCGCCACCAACTCCGGTACCAGGGAGGGAGGATGCTGGCAGTCGCCGTCCATGACGACGATCCAGTCCGACCCCGCCGCCTTCATCCCCTCCACGACCGCCCCGCCGAGCCCGCCGACCGGCTCGTCCCGGTGCAGGACGGTCACCGGGAAGGGGCAGTCCTTCGCCGTCTCGCGGATCACCTCGGGGGTGTCGTCGGTGGAGTCGTCCACGAAGACGACCTCGCAGGGCAGCCGGGCGGGCACGGACGCGGTGATCTGGTGCAGGAGTTCACGGATGTTCGCCGACTCGTTGTACGTCGGTACGACGATGGTGACGGCGGCCGGTTCGGGGACCTCGGCGGTCTCGACGCGCGGGACGGGCGCGGTGTACTCATGGCTCATCGGACGCCTCCAGGGGCGGTCTGTACCTGCCGGATCTCGATCCGGTCCGCGCCGGTGC
>JABFXD010000053.1 GCA_013361925.1 Streptomyces sp.
GAGTGCCCCTCAGCCCAGCAGCCATCCCCCGTCCACGGCCAGCCCCACCGCGTTGACGGACCGGTTGCGCAGCAGGAAGTCCACGGCGTCCACCACGTCCGCCACCGCCGCGAGCCGCCCGGTCGGGGTGCGCGAACGCAGCCCCGCCAGCACCTCCGCCGGCTTGTCCCGCCAGTAGGGGCTGTCCCCGACCACCCCCGGATGGATCGCGTTGACACGCACGGGCGCCAGCTCCACGGCGAGGGTGTGCACCAGGCCGGTCACCCCCGCGTTGACGGTCGCCACGGTCGTCGCACCCGGGTACGGCCGCTCCTTGGCCTGCCCGCCGAAGAGCACGATCGCGCTGTCCTCGTGCAGGCCGGTCCGCAGGGCGTGGACGGTCTCGGTGTAGCCGACGAGCTTGAGCGTGACGAGGTGGACGGCGGCGTCGATGTCGTAGGCGGCCACCCGGTTGTCGTCGCGGGAGACGCCGGCCAGCACCAGATGGTCGACGCGCCCCACGCCGGCCAGCGCGGCGCCGATCTCGCGCGGGCGGGAGAGGTCCAGGGCGAGGCCGCGGGCGCCGATCTCCTTGGCGGCGGTGTCGGTGCGGTGGGCGTCGCGCCCGGTGATCAGCACCTCGTCGCCGCGTCCGGCGCGCATCCGGGCGAACTCCCGGCCGATGCCGGAGGTGCCGCCGACGACCACGACACGGTTCATCGCACGCCCTTCAGATAGTCCCAGTCCCGGGTGAAGCGGTAGGAGTGCCGGGACGGCGGCTGCGGCGTCTGGGTCTCCAGCCAACGCACGGGCCCGGCACCGGCGTTGGTGAAGCCGTGTACACAACCGGCGCCCGCCCAGGCGAGATCGCCGGGCCCGAGGTGGTACCGGGCGTCGTCGAAGGTCGCCTCCACCATCCCTTCGAGGATCAAGTACGTCTCCTCGAAGGGGTGGTCATGCGTGCCCGCGACGCCGTCGACGGCGTACTGGACCATGAACATGGTCGAGGCGACCGCGCCCAGGTCGGCGTCGACCATCATCTTGACCGTGATCCCGCTGTAGACGAGCAGCGCGGTCCGCATGCTCGCCGACACCGCGAGCAGGTCCTGGGACTGTTTGCCGGGGTCCATCTGCGCGGGCTCGAAGTGGCCGAAGGAGCGGGTGCGCGGGTCGCGGACGTCGATGCGGACGGAGTCGCGGACGGGCAGGTCGGGCACGGGCCAGGTGTCGTACCCGTAGCGGGCGCGCGGCACCGGCGCGAGCATGTCCGCCCAGCGGGCGCCAGTGTCCCCCGCGCCCCGCCAGGCGTGCGGGACGCCTGGCGGCAGCAGGCCGTAGTCGCCTTCTTGGAGGAGGTACGACCCCTCGGGCACGTCGAGGATCACGGCCCCGTCGAGGAGGTGGAAGCTCTCCTCGTACGAGTGGACGTGGGCGCCGACCCTGCCGTCCGGCCGCAGCTCGCAGACACCGAAGCCGGTGTGCGTGCTCCCGTGTGCCTCACCGACCAACTCCCGGCGTCGGTGGCCGTGTTCGTCGTACTCCGGGGCCGGGACGTCGGCGGCACGACGGACCAGGTGCGCGGTCATCGGGCCGCCTTCCCCGCGAGGTGCCCGGTCATCGCGCCGCCTTCGCCGCCAGGAGCCGGTCGCGGGACTCCTCGACGAGGCGCCGGGCGCGGGCCACGTCGGCCGTCAGCCTGCCGTCCCGCTTGCGGATCACGCCGTCGACGATGACGGTGTCCACGTTGGAGACGTCGGCGGACAGGGTGACGGCGGCAGCGGCGTCGTGCACGGGCGCGACGTTCAGTGCGGTGGCGTCGAGGGTGACGACATCGGCGCGCTTGCCCGGGGTCAGGGAGCCGGTCCGGTCCTCCAGGCCCGCCACATGGGCGCCGTTGAGCGTGGCGATCTCCAACATCTGACGTGCCGTCAACATGGTTTCCGGGACGGGCATGTTGGCCTGCCAGCAGTCCGCGTTGAGCCGGGCGCGCTCGGCGGCGAAGGCCGCGCGGATCTGGGTGAACATGTCGCCGGGGACGGTGGTGACGACGTCGATGCTGAGCGAGGGGCGCAGTCCGTGCTCGATCGCCTTCATCACCGGCGGCCAGCCATGCCCCATCTGTGTCTCGACCTGCGGCGCGATGGACACCGTACCGCCGCTGTCGGCGACCATCCGCCACTCCTCCTCGCTGAGGTAGCAGCAGTGGATGTAGGTGGTGTCCGGGCCGAGGAGTCCCAGGTCGTGGAGTTGCTTCACCATGCCGTAGCGGCCCGCGAGGCGGCCCATGGCGACGTGCACGGTGATGGGGATGTCCAGTTCGCGGGCAAGGGCCCACTCGGCGGTGACGACGTCGTTCACGCAGAAACCGGGGCCCCGGGTGGCGAGGGCCAGGGTGAGCAGGCCGGTGTCGGAGGGGAAGTACTCGGTGCGGATGCGGCGTACGTCGTCCCCCGGTATCGCGATCTTGCTCTCGAACCAGTAGTCGGCCAGGGAGGTGTTGGCGCTGCCGTACGCGTACTGCGCCCGGATGCCGGACTCGGTGAGGGCCTGGATCGCGGCGTCGGGGTGGGCGGGCGTGTTGTTGATGTGGGACCAGTCGACGAGCGTGGTGATACCGGCGTTGAGGCACTCCAGGGCGCCGGCGAGATTGGCCGCGTACACGTCCTCCGGTGTGTAGAGCGGGGCGAAGGTGTCGAGGATGTCCACGAAGTAGTCGTCGAGGGTGGCGTCGGGGGCGACCCCGCGGATGGACGCCTCCCAGGTGTGCCGGTGGGTGTCGACGAAGCCGGGGATCACGATGTGCCCGCGCATGTCGAGGACTTCGGCGTCCGCGCTGATCTCCGGCCCGACGGCAGCGATCCTTCCGTCCTCGATGAGGACGTCTCCCTGGGGCAGGTCCCCGATGTCGGGGTCCATGGAGATCACCTGACCTGCGCGCAGGAGTGTCCGAACGGTCATCGCCCTGCCTCCTTCGGGGTGTTCAGTACGCGGTGAGGTCGCGGACGGCCGCCACGACCTTGTCGACGGTGGGGACGACCCGCTCCTCCAGCGCGTCGGCGAACGGCAGCGGCACGCACTCCCCCGCCACCCGGCGCACGGGCGCGTCCAGCAGGCCGAACCCCTCGTCGGCGACGACCGAGACGAGCGTGGCGCCCCAGCCGCCCTGGTACGGGTTCTCCTCGACGGTGACGAGCCGCGAGGTCCGGGCGAGCGAGGCGAGGACGGTGCTCATGTCCAGCGGCACCAGACAGCGCAGGTCGACGACCTCGGCCTCGACGCCCTCCTCGGCGAGCAGCGCGGCGGCCCGCAGGGCCAGCGGGACCATCGCCGCGAGGGCCACCAGGGTCACGTCGGCGCCCTCGCGCACGACGGATGCCCGGCCCAGCTCGACCACATGGTCCAGCGGCGGAGGCGAACCCTTCGCCGCCAACAGCCCCTTGTGCTCGAAGAACACCACCGGGTCGTCGCTGCGGATCGCCGCCGCCATCATGCCGATCACGTCGGCGGGCGTGGCGGGCGCGGCGATCTTCAGCCCCGGAACGGTCAGCGCCCAGTTCTCGGTGGCCTGCGAGTGCTGGGCGCCGAAACCGAGCCCGCCGCCGTTGGCGGTGCGCACGACGAGGGGCACGGTGACCTGACCGCCCGTCATGTAACGCACCTTGGGTATCTCGTTGGCGACGTAATCCCAACAACAGGCCAAGAAGTCGGAGAACATGATCTCCGCGACGGGCCGCATCCCGGTCATCGCGGCGCCCATCGCCGCGCCCACGATGGCCTGTTCGGAGATCGGCGTGTCCCACACCCGCTCCGGCCCGAACTCCTCGAACAGCCCGGCGGTCGTCTTGAACACCCCGCCCGCCGCACCGATGTCCTCGCCCAGACAGACCACGGCCGGGTCCCGGCGCATCTCGCGCGCGATGCCCTCGGCGACGGCCGCCCGGTAGGTGATCACGTCCGCCATGCGGCACCTCCGTCCGCCCACACGTCGGTCAGCGCCTCGCGAGGATCGGGCGCGGGCGCGTTCCGCGCCGCGTCGACCGCCTGCCGTACGACCTCCTGTGCGCGGGCGTCGGCCGCGGTGACCGTCTCCTCGGACACGCCCAGCTCGGTCAGCCGGCCGCGCGCGAGGTCCAACGGGTCGTGCTTCAGCCAGCGTTCGACCTCCTCGGCCGGGCGGTAGGTCGCCGGGTCGGATCTGCTGTGCCCGAAGTGCCGGTAGGTGGCGGCCTCCAGCAGAGCGGGCCCGTCTCCTGCCCGGGCCCGTTCCGCGAGCCGGGCCACGCTCTCCCGCACGGCCACGACGTCGTTGCCGTCGACGCTCTCGCCCGGGATGCCGTACGCGGGCGCCCGGTCGGCCGCCGGGCGGGCCACCGCGGTGACGTCGGCGATCGGCGTGTATTCCATATAGAGGTTGTTCTCGCAGACGAACAGCGCCGGCAGCTTCCATACGGCGGCCAGGTTCAACGCCTCGTGGAAGGCGCCGATGTTGGTAGCGCCGTCCCCGAAGAAGGCGACCGCGATCTGACCGGTGCCGCGCAGCCGGGCCGACCACGCGGCACCGGCCGCCATCGGGAGGTGGGCGCCGACGATGGCGTAGGAGCCGAGCATGCCGGTGGCGGCCTTGGTGAGGTGCATGGAGCCGCCCTTGGCGCCGCACAACCCGGTTGCCCTGCTCATGAGTTCGGCCAGGCACTCCTCCGGGGTGGCGCCGCGGGCCAGCGCGTGGTGGTGGCCCCGGTAGGTGGCGAAGACGTAGTCGTCGGCGCGCAGGGCGGCGCTCGCGCCGACGGCGATCGCCTCGTGGCCGGCGGCGAGGTGGGTGGTGCCCTTGACGAGGCCCTGGAGGAACAGGTCGTGGGCGGCCTTCTCGGTGCGGCGGATGAGGGCCATCCGCTCGTACA
>JABFXD010000808.1 GCA_013361925.1 Streptomyces sp.
CGCCTTCCGCCCCGGCTTCGTCTCGCCCACGCTCGCCGCGCAGATGGCGTCCACCTTCCAGCGGCAGTCCGGCGGACGGCTCCTGCTCAACGTCGTCACCGGTGGTGAGAGCCACGAGCAGCGGGCCTACGGCGACTTCCTCGACAAGGACGGCCGCTATCGCCGTACCGACGAATTCCTGGAGGTCGTACGGGGGTTGTGGGACGGCAGGACCGTCGACCTGAAGGGCGAGCACCTCCGGGTCGAGGACGCGCGGCTGGCCCGGGTGCCCGACCCGGTGCCCGAGGTCTACTTCGGGGGCTCCTCGCCCATCGCCGGGGAGGTCGCGGCCAAACACGTCGACGTCTACCTCACCTGGGGCGAACCGCCCGCGCAGGTGGCGGAGAAGATCGCGTGGGTCCGAGGGCTGGCGGCGCGGCACGGCCGCACCCTCCGCTTCGGCATCCGGCTGCACGTCATCACCCGCGACACCGCCGAGCAGGCGTGGGCCGAGGCGAACCGGCTCCTCGACGGCTTCGACCCCGAGACCGTGAAGTCCGTGCAGGCCGGGCTCGCCCGCAGTGAGTCCGAGGGCCAGCAGCGCATGCTCGCCCTGCACGGCGGCGGCGACCGCGACGGCCTGGAGATCCACCCCAACCTCTGGGCCGGCATCGGCCTGGTCCGCGGCGGCGCGGGCACCGCCCTGGTCGGCAGCCACGACGAGGTCGCCGAGCGGATCAAGGAGTACCACGCCCTCGGCATCGACGAGTTCGTCCTCTCCGGCTACCCGCACCTGGAGGAGGCGTACTGGTTCGGTGAGGGAGTCCTCCCGCGCCTGGCCGCGCAGGGTTTGTGGCGCCACCCGGCCGGGAAGGAGGCCGCACCTTCGGCACAGGTGCCGTTCGCGAGCTGAGGCAGGCGGTCTGCCGGGCGCGCGCGTCGAGAGGAGCGAATCCGTGGCTGAGTGGCAGCTGACCAGGACCTACCGCAGCGCGTCCGGGGAGGTCCGCTGGGACAGCCTCGGGGAGCCCGGTCGCGCAGCGGTCGTCCTCAACCACGGCACGCCCTTCTCCTCCTACGTGTGGCGTGCCGTGGCCCGCTCGCTCGCCCGCCGGTACGAGGTGTTCGTGTGGGACATGCCCGGGTACGGGACCTCGCGGATGTCCGCCGGGCAGGATGTGTCCCTGGCGGCCCAGGGGAAGGTCTTCACCGAGCTTCTGGAGCACTGGGGCCTGGCCGAACCCCGGGTCGTGGCTCACGACTTCGGCGGTGCGGTGTCCCTGCGCGCACATCTGCTGCACGGCGCCCGCTACCGCTCGCTCACGCTGATCGACCCGGTCGCCCTCGCCCCCTGGGGTTCGCCGTTCTTCCGGCTCGTCGGCAAGTCCTCGGACGTCTTCGAGCAACTCCCGCCCGCGCTGCACCGGGCCCTCGTGCGCGAGTACGTGACCTCCGCCAGCAGCCCTGGGCTGCACCCCGCCGTCCTCGACCGGCTCGTCCAGCCCTGGCTCGGCGACCCCGGACAGGCCGCCTTCTACCGGCAGATCGCCCAGGCCGACCAGCGTCACACCGACGAAGTCGAGGACCGGTACGGCGAGATCGCCGTACCGACCCTCATCTGCTGGGGCGAGGACGACACCTGGATCCCCGTCGCCAAGGGCCACGAACTCGCCGCCCGCATCCCGCACGCGCGGCTCGAACTCATCCCGGGCGCCGGTCACCTCGTACAGGAGGACACACCGGCGGAACTGACGGCCGCTCTGCTCGACTTCCTGGACTAGCCCTGCGCCAGAGCGTCGAGATGTGCCTTCCGCACGACCGACGTCTGCCCCTGGATGAGCAGGAACATCCCCTCGCGGGCCAGGCGTTGGGCAGGGCTGCGCAGGTCCATGGTGCGGCCGCCGCCGGCCACGACCGCCGCCGTCGTGGCCGCCCGCATCAGGTCGTACGCGCGTGTCCTGAGGGCGAGCCGCTCCTCGACGTGCTCGTGCGCGACGGGGTGGTCGGCCAGCTCGTACGCCGCCCGGCGCACCTCCTCGACCCGGGCGCGCAGCGCACCGGCCGTCTCCGCCTCGCCGCTGCCCTCCAGCACGCGCAGCGCGGCGTACGTCACCCCGAAGACGGCCGGGGAGGTGTTGGTGCTGCGGGGGATGTCGAGGAGGGCGAACTTCTCCTGCGGGGTGCGCAGCACCACCGACGTCTCGGGCAGCCACAGGCCGTCCAGCTCCAGGGAGACCGTACGGGCGGCCGTGAACGCGGCGAGCCGCATCGGCTCCGACGCGCGCACGCCGTGCTGCTCGCGCGCGTCGGCGAACGCGAACACGATCTCCGCCGAGTCCGTCACGCCCGCGAGCAGCATCACGTCGTTGAGACCCCAGCCCGTGTACCAGGGCACGGTTCCGTCGAACCGCCAGCCGTCGCTCTCCGCCGTCGCCCGCACGGGGACCCGGGGGAAGGCGCGGACATGGGCGTACGCGATCCCGGCCAGCAACTCGCCCGACGCCAAGGGGCGCAACAGCCTTTCCCGCACCGGGAGTCGGGACTTCGCCAGCATGCGCACCGGCGTGTGGTGCTGGGTCTGCACGAACCAGGTGGAGCCGCATGCCCCGGCGAGGATCTCCTGGATCTCCCGCGCCACCGCGTCGGGGGCGTCCGCCCCGCCGTACGCCTCGGGCGCGCTCACCCCGAGCACGCCCGCCCGCCGGATCGCGTCGAGGTGACGCGCGGGCACCTCTGCCTGGTCGACCCGCGCCGCGTCCGGCGCGAGGAGGGTGTCGGCGAGCTCCCGGGTGCGGGCGAGCAGAGCGTCAGGCGAGGTGGTCATGGAAAAGATTCTCCCGATCCGGTCGTGCGCGGTGTCGATCCTGGGGTGTGCCGTTCGTGTAGGAGGTGAGAGCACCCCACGAGCCAAGGAGGACGTCATGCAGTACTACCTGCTCAGCGTGATCACACCGGCCGACGGCACGCCGCCCGGACCCGAGGCCATGGCCGAGATCGTCCGCAACCTCGACACCTTCCACGACGAACTGCGCGAGGCGGGCGCCTGGGTCTTCGCCGGCGGGCTGCACGGCCCCGAGACGGCCACCGTGCTGCGCCCGAACGACGGCGACGTCCTGATCACCGACGGGCCGTACGCCGAGGGCAAGGAGTACCTGGGCGGCATCTGTCTGATCAAGGCCCCCGACCTGGACGCGGCCCTGGAGTGGGGAAGGAAGGCCACCTGGGCCACCACCCTGCCCATCGAGGTGCGCCCGTTCCTGCACCAGGCGGAGGAGTGACACGGGAAACCGTCGACGTCGAGGCCGTCTTCCGCGCGGAGTACGGCCGCGCCGTCGCCGTCCTGGTCCGCGTCCTCGGTGACATCGACCTCGCCGAGGAGGCCGTCCAGGACGCCTTCACCACGGCCGTCCAGCGCTGGCCCGAGACCGGTGTACCACCGAGCCCCGCGGGCTGGATCATCACGACCGCCCGCAACCGGGCGATCGACCGGCTGCGTCGTGAGGCCGGCCGGGACCACAGACACGCCGAGGCCGCCCTGTTGCACACTCCCGACGCACCGCCCGAGGAGGGCCCCGTGCGCGACGAACGCCTCCGCCTGATCTTCACCTGCTGCCACCCGGCCCTGGCACGCCAGGCGCAGGTCGCCCTGACCCTGCGCCTCCTCGGCGGACTCACCACACCCCGGATCGCCCGTGCCTTCCTGGTGCCCGAGCCGACCATGGCCCAGCGTCTCGTCCGCGCCAAGGCCAAGATCCGCGCCGCCCGCATCCCGTACCGCGTACCGCGCGACGCCGACCTCCCGGACCGGCTCAAGGGCGTGCTCGCCGTCATCTACCTGATCTTCAACGAGGGCCCGGCCGACCTGTGCGCGGAGGCGATCCGCCTCGGCCGGCTGCTGACCGAGCTGATGCCGGACGAGCCCGAGGCGACCGGCCTGCTCGCCCTGATGCTGCTCGTCGAGTCCCGCAGGGAGGCGCGGGAGGACATGGACGGTGTCCTCGTGCCGCTGCCAGAGCAGGACCGGGACCGCTGGAACCGCGCGCTCGTGGCCGAGGGACACGCTCTCGTACGACGGTGTCTGCGCCGCAACCAGCCGGGGCCGTACCAGATCCAGGCGGCCATCCAGGCCGTGCACAGTGACGCGCCGCCGACCGACTGGGGGCAGATCCTCCAGCTGTACGACCAGCTGACGGTGCTGGCCCCCGGTCCGGTCGTGGCGTTGAACCGGGCGGTCGCCGTGGCCGAGGTCGAGGGCCCTCAGCCGGCCCTCGACCTCGTGGACGGCCTCGCCCTCGACGGCTACCACGTCCTCCACGCGGTCCGCGCCGACCTGCTGCGCCGGCTGGGCCGGGACGCGGAGGCCCGGCAGGAGTACACGGCCGCGCTGTCGCTGGCCGAGAACCCCGCGGAGCGGGCCTGGCTCGAAGAGCGCCTCACGCGCTGAGCGCTGCCCGAGCCGCCTACACGCTGAGCGCCTCCCGCACAGCGAGCTCGGACTCCTTGCCGCCCTCGCCGGACGAGGTCACCCGGCCCGCCTCCAGGACGTAGTACTTCTGCGCGGCCCGCATCGCGAAGCCGACATGCTGTTCGACCAGCAGCACCGACAGCCCGCCACGGGCCGCGAGGGCGAGGATCGTCTCCTCGATCTCGGCGACCACCGATGGCTGGATGCCCTCGGTCGGCTCGTCGAGCAGCAGGATCCGAGGCTCCGTCACCAGGGCGCGAGCCAGGGCGAGTTGCTGGCGCTGACCACCGGAGAGCAGCCCGGCGCGACGGTTCGACAGCGCCCTGAGCGCGGGGAAGAGATCCAGTGCCGCCGCCACCGCCTCCTTGCCGCGTCTGCGGCCGTCGGCGACGAGCTGGAGGTTCTCGGCGGTGGTGAGGTGCGGGAAGGACTGC
>JABFXD010000586.1 GCA_013361925.1 Streptomyces sp.
GCCACCTCGGCGCCGGCGCGGCGGATCAGCTGGATCGCGGCCTCGGCCGTGCCGCCGGTGGCGAGGACGTCGTCGACGATCAGGATGCGGTCGTCGCCGGTCAGGTCCTCGGCGTGGACCTCGATCTCCGCCGAGCCGTACTCCAGGTCGTACGCCTGGGCCAGGGTCGCTCCGGGGAGCTTGCCCGCCTTGCGTACGGGGATGAAGCCCAGGCCCGCGCGGACGGCGACCGGGGCGCCCAGGATGAAGCCGCGGGCCTCCAGGCCGACGATCTTCGTGGCGCCCGTGCGCTCCGCGATCTCCGCCAGCGTGTCCGTCAGTGCCGTGAACGCCGCCGGGTCCGCCAGGAGCGGGGTGATGTCCTTGAACATCACGCCCGGCTCCGGGTAGTCGGCCACGTCACGGATGCGGCTGAGCAGCAGCTCCTGGATGTCGGTCATCGGCGCTTCCCCGAGGGGCGGCGGCGCGTGGCGCGCGGTCCGACGACGGCCGGGGTGGCGTCCTCGGGGTCGCCGGTCGCGTCGCCGCGGGTCTCCGCGAGCTCCTCCTCGGCGGCGGCCTGGGCGCGCTTGGCCAGGACCCGCTTGCGCAGGGCCTTCATCTGCGGCTCGCGCTCCTTGAGGTCGGCGACGAGCGGCGTGGCGATGAAGATCGAGGAGTACGCGCCGGCCGCGAGGCCGACGAACAGCGACAGCGAGATGTCGTTGAGCGTGCCCGCGCCGAGGAAGCCGCCGCCGATGAACAGCAGACCGGCGACCGGGAGCAGGGCGACGACCGTGGTGTTGATCGAACGGACCAGGGTGCCGTTGATCGAACGGTTGGCGACGTCGCTGTAGGTGAAGCGGGTCTGCTTGGTGATGTCCTTCGTCTGCTCCTTGAGGGAGTCGAAGACGACCACCGTGTCGTAGAGCGAGTAACCGAGGATCGTCAGCAGACCGATCACCGTGCCGGGCGTGACCTCGAAGCCGACGAGGGCGTAGATGCCGACGGTGATGGTGATGTCGTGGATCAGGGCGACGAGCGCCGCGATGGCCATGCGCCACTCGAAGGCGATCGCCAGATAGATCACGACGAGGACCATGAAGATCGCCAGGCCCTGCCAGGCCTTGTTGGCGATCTGGTCACCCCAGCTGGGGCCGACGAGGTCGGCGGCGATCTTCTCCGGGTCGACCTTGAAGTCCTCGGCGAGCTTGTTCTTGATCTCGTCGGACTGCTGGGTGTCCATGCCGGCGATCTGGATGCGCATCGTCCCGTTGCCGAGCTTCTGCACGACCGCGTCGTGGCCGGAGGCCTCCTTCGCGTAGTCCTCGGCCTGGGAGACGGAGACGCTGGTCTTCTCGGTGGTGAAGACCGCGCCGCCCTGGAAGTCGATGCCCATGTTGAGGCCGCGTACCGCGAGGCCCACGATCGCCGTGATGGTGATCAGGATCGAGATGCCGTACCAGAGCTTGCGGTGACCGATGAAGTCGTAGCTGATCTCGCCACGGTGCAGTCGGGCGCCGAGGTTGCCGAGTTTCGACATGCTCACGCCTCCTTGGTCTCGACGGGGGCGGCAGGACGGCGGGTGCGGCGCAGCGGCGGCTGGGCGCCCAGGCTCTTCGGGTCGAGGCCGGACCACTTGTTGCCGCTCGCGAAGAACTTCCGGCGGGCCAGCAGCGTCATCAGCGGCTTGGTGAAGAAGAACACCACGACGACGTCGAGGACGGTGGTGAGGCCCAGTGTGAACGCGAAGCCCTGGACCTTGCCGACGGTCACGATGAACAGCACGGCGGCGGCGAGGAACGACACGAAGTCGGAGACCAGGATGGTGCGCCGGGCGCGCGGCCAGGCCCGCTCGACGGCGGGGCGCAGCGAGCGGCCCTCACGGATCTCGTCCCGGATGCGTTCGAAGTAGACGATGAACGAGTCCGCGGTGATACCGATGGCGACGATGGCACCGCAGACGGCCGGCAGGTTCAGCGCGAAGCCGATGGCCGGGCCGAGGAGCGCCATGATCACGTAGGTGAGGATGCCGGAGACCAGCAGCGAGGCCATGGCCACGACGGACAGACCGCGGTAGTAGAACACCAGGTAGAGCACGACCAGCGCGAGGCCGATCGCACCGGCCAGCAGACCGGCGTGCAGCTGGTCGCCGCCGAGCGCGGCGGTCACGGTCGTGACGCTCTGCTCCTGGAAGGAGAGCGGGAGCGCGCCGTACGACAGCATGTTGGCGAGGCTCTGGGCCTCCTCCTGCGTGAAGCTGCCGGAGATCTGGGCCTCGCCGCCGGTGATGGCCTGGCTGACGGTCGGGCTGGAGACGACCTCGCCGTCGAGGACGATGCCGAACTCGTTCAGCGGGGGCGTGGCGTTCTGCGCGAGCTGGCCGGTGACCTCGCCGAACTTCTTGGCGCCGCTGCCGGTGAAGGTCATGTTGACCTGCCAGCCGGCCGCCGTCTGCGTGTTGTAGATGGCGTCGGCCTTCTTGACCTCGGTGCCGGCGAGGCTGGCCGGGCCGAGCAGGTACTTGTACCAGACGCCGGAGATCTCGCCGCAGCCCACGGTGGACTCGCTCGGCTTGGCGCCCTCGCCCGCCTTGGCGCGCTGGGCCTCCTTGGAGCAGTCGAGGGCCGTGTACGCGGCCTGGAGCTTGGCGTCGGCGGAGGTGCCGGTGTCGCCGCTCGCCGAGGCGGAGGGGCTCGCGGAGGACGACGCGGTGGCGGACGCCGACGGGGAGGCGTCGGCCTTCAGCGCGTCGGTGACGGGGCGGCCCTGGGTGGTGGCGGAGGCCGACGGGGAGGACGACGAGGTCGCCGTCTCACCCGTGGAGCCGGACTTGCTCGCGGAGGGACTCGGCGAGGCGCTGGAGGAGCCGCTCGCGGACGGGCTCGGCGAGGCGGCGGCGGAGCCGGTGGCGTCCTGGGCCAGGACGGGACGGAAGTACAGCTTGGCGGTGGTGCCGACCTGGTCCCGGGCTTCCTTGGAGTTGGTGCCCTTGGGGATGTTGACGATGATGTTCTTGTCGCCCTGGGTCTGCACCTCCGCCTCGGAGACGCCCAGACCATTGACACGGCGGTTCATGATCTCGACCGCGGTGTCCATGTTGGCCTTGTTGATCGCGGACCCTTGATCGGCCTTCGCCTCGAGCGTGATGCTCGTGCCGCCGGCCAGGTCGATGCCGAGGCGCGGGGTCGTGTGCCCGGAGAGGAACATTCCCCCGGTGAGCGCCACGATGGCGATCAGGATCAGGACCAGCGAGCGCCCTGGCTTGCTCTGGGCGCTCGCGCTCCGGCCCCTCTTAGGTGCTGCCACCTTCTCGTACTCCCTCTCGGGCCGCTGCGCGCCGGGTCTGCGGGCGGGCGGCCATGACATGGTGTCGATCCCGTGCGAGCTGCGTACATCCGAGGGCGCGCAGGCGTGGCCCGCGCGCCCCGGGTACGACTACTTCGCGTCGGAGTCGCCGTCGGTCTTCTTCGGCTCGTCGTCCGTCTTCGCCTCGGCGGCCTCGTCGGCCTTCACGGCCTCCTCGGCGGGCTCGTCCTTCTTGCCGAGGTCGACGGACTTCTCGTCGGAGGCGGCGGCAGCTTCGTCGTCGGACTCGTCGGGGCCGGCAAGAGAGGAGGCGTCGTCGGGGACGACGTCGGTCTTCAGGTCGTGCTCGATGCCGTGCACGATGCGGTTGTACTCGTCGTCCGTCAGGACGGCACCGATCGCGTTCTTCGCGAAGAGAAGGTCGACACCCGGGCCGGCGTCGAGGAGGACCGTGTCCTCGTTGACCTCCTTGACCGTGGCGTACATCCCCCCGATGGTGCGGACGCCACTGCCGGGCTGCATGTCATTCCGCATGTTGGCGGCCTGCTGCTGCTTCTTCTTCGCCGACCGGGTCATCAGGAACATGGCCCCGATGAGCACGATGAACGGGAGGAGGGTCACGAGACTCACGGGTCGGTACTTCCTTCACGCGACCGCGATGCTGAGCGGCCTGATGGTTGGGGGTGTGTGCGCCGTCGACAAGGGCGGCATCGGCGGAGTCTAAGCGAGTCCGCGCGCATGGAACAACGCTCAGCATGGCACCCGGGTTCCTGGCCCGGCCAATACCCCGCCGTCACAAACCCATCACGTCGGCCGTCACACCGGTCGTCACGCCCCGAACAGGTCCTGTTGTCCGTTTCCTGTGCCCGCAGTGCGTGGCGGGGTGAGGCCGAGATGCGCCCATGCCGCGGGGGTCGCGACCCGGCCGCGCGGGGTGCGGGCGAGCAGTCCCTCCCGGACGAGGAAGGGTTCGGCGACCTCTTCCACGGTCTCGCGCTCCTCGCCCACCGCGACCGCGAGCGTGGACAGGCCGACCGGGCCGCCGCCGAACAGCTTGAGCAGGGCTTCGAGGACGCCCCGGTCGAGCCGGTCGAGTCCGCGCGCGTCCACCTCGTAGACCTGGAGCGCGGCGCCCGCGATCTCGCGCGTGATCACGCCGTCGGCCTTGACCTGGGCGTAGTCCCTGACCCGGCGCAGCAGGCGGTTGGCGATGCGGGGCGTGCCCCGGGAGCGGCCCGCGATCTCGGCGGCGCCGTCGGTGTCGATCTCGACGTCGAGGAGGTTGGCCGAGCGGTGGATGACGCGCTGGAGCTCGGCGGGCTCGTAGAACTCCATGTGCGCGGTGAAGCCGAAGCGGTCGCGCAGCGGGGGCGGCAGCAGCCCCGCGCGTGTGGTGGCGCCGACCAGGGTGAACGGGGGCAGTTCGAGGGGGATCGCGGTGGCGCCGGGGCCCTTGCCGACGATGACGTCGACCCGGAAGTCCTCCATCGCCATGTAGAGCATCTCCTCGGCGGGCCGGGACATGCGGTGGATCTCGTCGAGGAAGAGGACCTCGCCCTCCTGGAGGGAGGAGAGGAT
>JABFXD010001028.1 GCA_013361925.1 Streptomyces sp.
TCCCGCAGCAGCGCCGCGACCGCCTCGTACTCCTTGGAGTTGGCCCCCGACTCCGCCAGGTCGACGGCCGCCCACAGGACGTCGACCGCGCGACGCAGGGTGTCCGGCCGCGCGGACTGCCGTACGCACGCGAGCAGCGGCACCGCCTCCGCGTACAGCCAGTCCTGCGCCGCGTGCCGGTCCGAGAAGACCAGCCCCGGATATCCCGCCGGCTCCAGATGGTCCACCAGCCGGTCCCCGGGCCGCTCGATCAGGTACACGCCGCCGACCGTCGCCAGATAGAAGTCCAGGAGCCGCGAGAGCGCCGCCCCCCGCTCCTGCGGCGGCCACTCGTCCCGTTCGGCGCACGCACGCGCGTAGAGCCGTACCAGGTCATGGAACCGGTACCGGCCGGGCGCCGCCGACTCCAGCAGGGACGTGTCGACCAGGGACTCGAGCACGTCCTCGGTGTCCTCGACGCCCAGGTTCAGCATCGCCGCCGCGGCGGCGAGGGAGATGTCCGGGCCGTCCGCCAGGCCGAGCAGGCGGAACGCGCGGGCCTGGGCGGGCTCCAGGGCGCCGTAGCCGAGCTCGAAGGTCGCCTTGACCGCGAGGTCGCCGGCCTGGAGCTCGTCCAGCCTGCGGCGTTCGTCCGCGAGCTTCGCCGCCAGCACCGACACCGTCCACGTACGGCGGGCCGCCAGCCGCGACGCGGCGATGCGGATCGCCAGCGGCAGGAAGCCGCACGCCGCGACCACGTCCAGCGCCGCCTCCCGCTCCGAGGCCACCCGCTCCTCGCCGACGATCCGGATGAAGAGCTGGAGCGCCTCGTCGGGGGACATCACGTCCAGGTCGACGAGATGGGCGCCCGCGAGGTCCACCATCCGCACGCGGGACGTCACCAGCGCCGCGCAGCCCTCCGTGCCGGGCAGCAGCGGGCGCACCTGTGCCGCGTCCCGCGCGTTGTCCAGCAGGACCAGCACCCGTCTGCCGTCCAGGACCGAGCGGTACAGCGCCGCACGCTCCTCCAGGGAGTCGGGGATCGCCGAGTCCGCGGTGCCCAACGCCCGCAGGAACGCGCCCAGTACCGTCTCCGGCTCCGCGGCACGCTGGCCCGCGCCCTGGAGGTCGACGTACAACTGGCCGTCGGGGAAGGCGGAACGGGCCTGGTGGGCGACGTGCACCGCCAGGGTCGTCTTGCCCACGCCCCCGATGCCGGCGAGCGCCGACACGGCCATCACCCGGCCCTCGGAGGAGGCCAGGACGTCGCCCAGTTCGGCGACGAAGGAGGCGCGTCCGGTGAAGTCGGGCACGGTCGCCGGGAGTTGTGCCGGGCGGACCGGGGCGGCGGCCGGCTCCGCCCTCGGGGACGACGGTTCCGCGAGGCCCGGGTCGGCCTGGAGGATGCGCTGCTGGAGCTCCTTCAGCCCCGGCCGCGGGTCCACGCCCAGTTCGTCGGCGAGCAGGCGCCGCGTGTCCGCGTACACGGCGAGGGCCTCCGCCTGGCGGCCGCTGCGGTACAGCGCCAGCATCAGCAGCTCGCGCAGGCGTTCACGCAGCGGGTGCGCCGCGGTCAGGGCGGTGAGTTCCGAGACCGCCTCGGCGTGGCAGCCCTGTTCCAGGTCCATGTCGAGGCGGGATTCGAGGAGTTGGAGCCGCCACTCCTCCAGGCGGACGCGCTGCGAGGACGCGTACGGGCCCGGTACGCCCGCCAGCACCTCGCCGTCCCACAGCGCCAGGGCACGGCCCAGCACCTCGCGGGCGTGGCACAGATCCCCGGCCGCCCGCGCCTTCTCCGCCTCCGCCGCCCACTCCTGGGCCACGGTGACGTCCAGCGCGCCCTCGCCGAGGGAGCGGATGGCGTAGCCGCCCGCGTCGCTGGCCAGGACGCCGGGGTCGAGGACCTTGCGCAGCCGGGAGGCGTACGTCCGTACCGCCGCCAGCGCCTGCGACGGGGGCTCCTCGCCCCACAGGGCGTCGATCAGCTCGGCCGCGGTGGCCGTACGGCCCTCCCGCAGCAGCAGGGCCGCGAGCAGGGCCCGTTGCTGCGGGGAGCCCATGGCCAAGGGCTCGTCGCCGCGCCAGGCGCGCACCGGTCCGAGCACGCTGAAGCGCAGCAGCGGCATGGGCTCCGTCGCGGAGCCGGGGCGCCGCTGCTCCGGCACCCGCGGTACACCGTCCATCGCCGTCCCCTCAGACACAGTGAGCAACCCGGGCAGACACAGTGAGCAACCTCGCCAGACACAGTGGGCAACCCCGCCAGTTTGCCTTGTTCATGGCAGATGCGTCAGCTGTGGAGAGAGTGATCACAGGTAGGCGCGCGGTAAATCACAAGCCCCTCACGCTCCCTCCGCACAAATCCGCGCACAAACCACCATGACCGGGCACCGTCACCGCAGCTGACGGGTCGTCAGATCGGCGCTACCGTGGCCCCCATGGAGACCACCCCGGAATTTCCGAAGATCATCTCCGTCGACGACCACACGGTGGAGCCCGCCGACGTCTGGCAGAACCGGCTTCCGAAGAAGTACCTGGACGTCGGTCCCCGCATCGTCCGCGCCCCGCTGAAGGAGATGACCTTCCTCGGCGGCCGGTTCAAGCCCGTGATGGGCACCCCGGGCGAGACCGACGGCCCGATCGGCGACTGGTGGGTCTACGAGGAACTCCACCGCCCCCTCACCCGCCTCGACACCGCCGTCGGCTACAGCAGGGACGAGATCAAGCTGGAGGTCATCACCTACGAGCAGATGCGGCCGGGGTCCTACGACGTCCCGTCCCGCCTCGCCGACATGGACGTCAACCACGTCCAGTCCGCCCTCTGCTTCCCCACCTTCCCGCGCTTCTGCGGCCAGACCTTCACCGAGGCCGCGGACCACGAGCTGGGGCTGCTGTGCATCCAGGCCTACAACGACTGGATGGTGGAGGAGTGGTGCGGTCCGCAGGCCCAGGGCCGCCTCATCCCCCTCACCCTGATCCCCCTGTGGGACGCCCAGCTGGCCGCCACCGAGGTCCGCCGCATGGCCGCGCGGGGCGTCCGTGCCGTCGCCTTCTCCGAGATACCCCCGCATCTCGGCCTGCCGTCGATCCACACCGACGCCTGGGACCCCTTCCTCGCCGCCTGCGACGAGACCGGCACCGTCATCGCCATGCACATCGGCTCCTCCAGCCGGATGCCGTCCACCTCCGCCGACGCCCCGCCCGCCGTCGGCTCCACCATCACCTTCGCCAACTGCTGCTTCTCGATGGTCGACTGGCTGATGAGCGGCAAGTTCGAACGCTTCCCGAACCTCAAGGTCATGTACGCGGAAGGCCAGATCGGCTGGATCCCGTACATCCTCGAACGCGCCGACGTCGTCTGGGAGGAGAACCGCGGCTGGGGCGGGGTCGCCGACAAGGTCCACCGCCCGCCCTCCGAACTCTTCGCCGAGCACGTCCACGGCTGCTTCTTCGACGACGCCTTCGGGCTCAGGAACCTCGACGCCATCGGCCTCGGCAACGTCCTCTACGAGACCGACTACCCGCACTCCGACTCCACCTGGCCCAAGTCCCGCGAGGTCGGCGAGGCCCAGATGGGCCACCTCGCCCCCGACGTGGTCGAACGGATCGTCCGGGGCAACGCCATCGACCTGCTCGGGCTGACCCCCGAGGGACTCTGGGGCGGTCCCCGGTGATGGAGTACGGCATCCAGCTCCCCGTCCAGTCCCAGAGCACCATCTACACCGAGCCCTGGGAGGCCGCCGCCGGCCCGGACGACCTGGTCGCGGTGGCCCGCGCCGCCGAGCGGGCCGGCTTCGCCTACGTCGCGAGCTGCGATCACGTCGCCATCCCGCGCCGCCTCGCGCCCGCGATGAGCACGGTCTGGTACGACCCCGTCGCCACCCTCGCCTACCTGGCCGCCGCGACCGAGGGCATCCGGCTGCTGAGCCATGTCGCCGTCGTGGGCCTGCGCCATCCCCTGCTCACCGCCAAGCAGTACGCCACCCTCGACCACCTCTCCGGCGGCCGGCTGATCCTCGGGGTCGGCGCCGGGCATGTGACGGAGGAGTTCGAGGCGCTCGGCCTCGACTTCCGGCAGCGCGGGGCCCTGCTGGACGAGTGCGTGGACGCGCTGCGGGCCGCGCTCGGCCCCGAGGAGTTCCCCGAACACCACGGCAAGTTCTACGACTTCCAGGGCCTGGGCCAGCGCCCCCGCCCCGCCCAGCCGCGCGTCCCCCTGTGGGTCGGCGGCTCCTCGCCCGCCGCCGTCCGCCGGGCCGCGCTCAAGGGCGACGGCTGGCTGCCGCAGGGCGACCCGAGGGACCGGCTGCCCGCGCAGATCGCCGAGCTGACCCGGATCCGCGAGGAGGCGGGCATCGAGGAACCGCTGACCGTCGGCGCCCTCACCGAGCCCCTCTACCTCGGCCGCCCCACCTGGGACGTCGGTCGCCGCACCCTCACCGGCACCCCGGAGGAACTCGCCGAGTCCCTGCGCGCCTACCGCGCACTGGGCGTCCACCAGATCCAGGTGCGGTTCCGCTGCCGCGACCGCGCCGAACTCACCGACCAGATAGCGGCGTTCGGCGCCGACATCGCCCCCGACCTCTGAGGAGACACCGCATGGGCAAGCTGGACGGACGCGTCGTCATCGTCACCGGCGCGGCACGCGGACAGGGGGAGCAGGAGGCACGGCTGTTCAGGCAGGAGGGGGCGGAGGTCGTCGTCGCCGATGTCCTGGACGAGCAGGGGGAGGCGCTCGCCGAGGAGATCGGGGCGCGGTACGTCCATCTCGACGTCGGCGAGGAGGAGCAGTGGCGGTCCGCGGTGAGCGCGGTCAAGAACGCCTTCGGCCGCGTCGACGGCCTCGTCAACAACGCCGGCATCCTGCGCTTCAACACCCTTCTCGA
>JABFXD010000229.1 GCA_013361925.1 Streptomyces sp.
GCCGTCTCGCCGCCCTTGAAGGCGACGCTGATGGTGTCGCCGACGTGGACGCCGTGGTCCTTGGCGTAGTCGGAGCCGACGGACATGGAGTCCTTGCCGTAGGCGGCGGAGAGGGTGCCCGCGGTCGTCGCGCGGCGCAGGTCCTGGGCGTACGACGGGTCGGCCGCCGTCACCTGGGAGTCGTCCTTCTTGCCGTCGGGCGAGGTCAGGACCGCCTCGACCTCCTTGTAGGAGGTCACGTGGGCCAGACCCGGGGTCTGCTCCATGGCCTTCTGGGCCTGCGGGACGATCCGCTGGTTGCCCTCGACGATGAAGTCCGCGCCGACCGACTTGTCGAGCTCGCTGGTGGCCGAGGCGACCATGGAGGAGCCGACGACGGACAGACAGGCGACCAGGGCCAGGCCGATCATGAGGGCCGCGCCCGTGGCTCCCGTACGACGGGGGTTGCGCAGGGCGTTGCGCTCGGCCATGCGGCCGACGGGACCGAAGGCCCGCAGGATCACCGCGCTGATGACCCGGACGACACCGCCGGCCAGCAGCGGGCCGATGACGACGAAGCCGATCAGGGTGAGGACGACGCCCCCGGCCAGCAGCAGCGAGCCGTCCTTGGCGGTGTCGGCGGTGGCGGCGGCGTAGAGGGCGTAACCGCCCGCTCCGGTCAGGACCAGCCCGATCAGGGCGCGCACCCAGCCGGCCTTGCCGTCGGCCGGGGTGCCGGCGTCGCGCAGGGCGGCCATCGGGGAGACCTTGCCGGCCCGGCGGGCGGGCAGATAGGCGGCGAGGACGGTGACGACGACGCCGAGGACCAGGCCCGCCACCGGGGTGGAGGCCTTGATGGTGAGGTCGTCGGTGGAGAGGTTCATGCCGGCCATCGACATGAGCTTCATCAGGCCGATCGCGATGCCGACACCGGCACCGACGCCGAGGATCGAGCCGACGAAGCCGAGCAGCAGCGCCTCGACCAGCACGGAGCGGTTGACCTGCTTGCGGGAGGAGCCGATCGCCCGCATGAGGCCGATCTCGCGGGTGCGCTGGGCGACCAGCATGGAGAAGGTGTTGATGATCAGGAAGATGCCGACCAGGAACGCGATCCCGGCGAAGCCGAGCATGGCGTACTTGATGACGTTCATGAACTCGCCGACGTCCTGGCGGTTCTCGTCGGCGTTCTCCTTGGCGGTCTGGATCTTGTACGAGCCGTCCAGGGCCTGCGAGACGTTCTGCTTGAGCTGGGTGTCGCTGACGCCGGTGGCGGCGGTGGCGAAGACCTGGGTGAAGCGGCCCTCGGCGCCGAGGAGTTCGCGCTGGGCGGTGGCGGTGTCGAAGTAGACGATCGCCGCGCCGGGGTTGGTGACCTTGAAGGTGGCGATGCCGACGATCTTCGCCTTGAAGTCACCGACGACGGAGATGGTGCGCAGTTCGTCGCCGATCTTCAGGTGGTGCTTGTCGGCGGTGTCGGCGTCGACCATGGTCTCGGTCGGCCCGCGCGGGGCGTGCCCGGAGGTGATCTCCATGGAACGCAGGTCGCCCTTGGTCCAGTTGCCCGCGATGGTGGGCGCGCCGTTGGACGACCCCATGTTCTTGTTCTCGTCGTCGACGACGGTCACGTTCATCGAACTGACCCCGCCCTCGACGGACTTCACACCGTCCGCCTCGGCCACCTGCTGGACCGTGGCGGCCGGCAGGGAGGCGGGCCTGCCGTTCTGCGGGGTGTCGTCGCTCTTGGCCTCCTTCGGGGAGACCGTGACGTCGGAGGCGGTGGTGGCGAAGAGCTTGTCGAACGTCGTGTTCATGGTGTCGGTGAACACGAGCGTGCCGCACACGAACGCCACCGACAGGAGCACCGCCACGGCGGAGAGGGCCATGCGCCCCTTGTGCGCGAAGAAGTTGCGCATCGAGGTCTTCATGACGGTCATGACGTACGCCCCCGGGCGTCGAAGTCCTTCATGCGGTCCAGGACGGCGTCCGCGGTCGGCTTGTACATCTCGTCGACGATCCGGCCGTCGGCGAGGTACAGCACGCGGTCGGCGTAGGAGGCGGCGACCGGGTCGTGGGTGACCATGACGATGGTCTGGCCGAGTTCGTCCACGGAACGCCGCAGGAAGCCCAGCACCTCGGCGCCCGCGCGCGAGTCGAGGTTTCCGGTCGGCTCGTCACCGAAGATGATCTCGGGCCGGGCAGCCAGCGCCCGGGCGACGGCGACGCGCTGCTGCTGGCCGCCGGAGAGCTGGGTGGGCCGGTGCTTGAGCCGCGAGGACAGTCCCACGGTGTCCACGACCCGCGCCAGCCACTCCTTGTCGGGCTTGCGGCCCGCGATGTCCATGGGCAGCGTGATGTTCTCGAGCGCGTTGAGGGTGGGCAGGAGGTTGAACGCCTGGAAGATGAACCCGATCCGGTCCCGGCGCAGTTGCGTGAGCTTCTTGTCCTTCAGCCCGGTGATCTCGGTGTCGTCCAGGTAGATCTGGCCGCTGCTGACGGTGTCGAGCCCGGCGAGGCAGTGCATGAGCGTGGACTTGCCGGACCCCGAGGGGCCCATGATCGCGGTGAACTGACCGCGTGCGATGTCCACGTCCACGTGGTCGAGGGCGACGACACGGGTCTCGCCGGACCCGTACGCCTTCACGACCTGCCGCGCCCGCGCGGCAACGGCCGTAGTCCCTCCAGTGCCCCCGTGCCTGGTGATGGTCACAGCCGATGTCACGGTATGTCTCCTATGTCGGTCAGCGAACGAGTCACGTGTGCTGCTGAGCGGTTCTTCGTTCTGGTTACGTCGTTGAGTCTGCTGCTCGCCGGGGGTCCGGCGCGCTGGTGCCCAGCGCAGTCTTTTCCTGGGGAAAACCCCACCCCCGGACCTGCGGTCCGCCACCCCGAGCCCCTCCCGAGCGGCGTAAAGCCAGGTTAAGGACGGGTCAGGGGCCCTCTCGTCCTCCGGCGGGACGAACCCTCCCCGAGCCGTAGTACGGAGGGACCCCTAGGGGCCGTCCACCCCCGGGTGGAGGCGATCTCGGGGTCCGCTCCACCCTTCAGCGGGCTCAGCCTGCACCCTGCCGCGACGTGAGGGTCAAGTGAGAGGGTGTGCAGCAGCAGATAGATGCAAGGGGAAAGGATCCTGGTGGGCGAGGGGGAGACGGAGACACAGTCGGCGGCGACGGCGGACGACCCGCGACCGTCGCACCGGCGCGGAGCCGTCGTGGCCGCGCTGATGCTCGCGATGGCGCTGGCCGCGCTCGACGCCACCATCGTCTCGACGGCCGTCCCGCAGATCGTCGGCGACCTCGGCGGCTTCTCCGTCTTCTCGTGGCTGTTCTCGGGCTATCTGCTGGCCGTCACGGTGACGCTCCCGGTCTACGGCAAGCTGTCCGACACCTTCGGCCGCAAGCCGGTCCTGGTCGCGGGCGCGGCGCTGTTCCTGCTCGGCTCCCTGCTCTGCGCGCTCGCCTGGAACATGGCCGCGCTCATCGCGTTCCGGGTGGTGCAGGGCCTGGGCGGCGGCGCGCTCCAGGGCACCGTGCAGACGCTCGCCGCCGACCTGTACCCCCTGAAGGAACGCCCGAAGATCCAGTCGAAGCTCTCCACGGTGTGGGCCGTCTCGGCGGTGGCCGGCCCCGGAGTGGGCGGCGTCCTCGCGGCGTATGCGGACTGGCGCTGGATCTTCCTGGTGAACCTGCCGATCGGCGCGGTGGCGCTGTGGCTGATCGTGCGCCATCTGCACGAGCCGGAACGCGCCTGTGGCGTGCGCCCGCGCATCGACTGGGCGGGCGCACTCGCCGTGTTCGCGTGCGGAGGCGTCCTGTTGACGGCGCTGGTGCAGGGCGGGGTGGCCTGGCCGTGGCTGTCGGCACCCTCCCTGGGCCTGTTCGGTACGGGACTCGCGCTGGTGGCGGTTGTGGTGGCCGTGGAGCGCCGGGCGGCCGAGCCGATCATCCCGGGGTGGGTGTGGCGGCGCCGTACGATCGCCGCCGTGAACCTGGCGCTGGGCGCGCTCGGGCTGCTGATGGTGGCGCCGACGGTGTTCCTGCCGACGTACGCCCAGTCGGTGCTGGGCCTGGGGCCGGTGGCCGCCGGATTCGTGCTGTCCGTATGGACGTTGAGCTGGCCGGTGTCGGCCGCGCTGAGCCAGCACGTGTACCGGCGGATCGGCTTCCGCAACACCGCGATGCTCGGCATCGGCACGGCCGCGCTGGTGCTGCTCGCCTTCCCCTTCCTGCCGTATCCGGGCGCGGCCTGGCAGCCGACGCTGCTGATGCTGGTCCTCGGCGCCGCGCTGGGGCTCTTCCAACTCCCCCTGATCGTCGGGGTGCAGTCGACGGTGGGCTGGTCGGAGCGCGGTACGACGACGGCCTCGGTCCTCTTCTGCCGGCAGACCGGGCAGACACTCGGCGCCGCGCTCTTCGGGGCGGTGGCCAACGGGGTGCTGGCCGCCCGGCTCGGCGGGGCCAGCGATCTCGACTCCGTCACGCGCGCGTTGGACGCCGGTACGGCCCCCGAGTCGACCCGGCGGGCCATCGCGGACGCGGTCCACGCCGTGTACCTGGGGGCGTCGTGCGCGGCGGCGCTGGCGTTCCTGGTGCTGCTGCTCCTCGCGCCACGGAAATTCCCGGTGCTCTCCGACTGAGTCTGCGTAGGGTGCCCGCATGGCTGAACGGGAGCTGGGGCTGAGGCTGGAGCGACTGCGGGCGGATCACGCGGCGGCGCTGCTCGCGTTCGAGCGGGAGAACCGGGAGTACTTCACCCGGACCATCTCGGACCGCGGGGACGCCTACTTCGCCGACTTCACCGAGGTGCACCGCGCGCGGCTGGCCGAACAGGACGCCGGGATCTGCCACTTCCACGTGGTGCTGGACGCCTCCGGGGAGATCGTCG
>JABFXD010000270.1 GCA_013361925.1 Streptomyces sp.
GGCGGCGGCAAGACGATCAGCGTGCTGGTCCCGCTGCGCAGCCGGTCCTAGCCGCCTCACCAGGGCAGAAAGACATGCACGTCCTTCCCGTCCGGCTGTGTGACGACACTGACCTGGCTGCCCAGGGACTGGACCAGATACCAGCCGACCCCGCCGCCCCCGTCACGGCGGAAGGGGCGTGGAGCCGGGGGTGTGCTGCTCGTGTCGTGGACCACGACGTGAACGCCGTCGAAGGTCTTGCGCAGCCGGACCTCGAAAGGCCCCGGCGCGTACTGGACCGCGTTCGCGGCCAGTTCGTTGACGACCAGGAGGATGTCGTCCCAGTGTTCCGGTGCGGTCGGCGGCGCCACCCCCGTGAGGTCGTCGAGAAAGCGCTCGGTGTCGAGCCGGGCGGTCGTCACATCATGCAGCTCACCCCGGTAACGCGTGGCCTGTTCCGGGGTGCTCCCCGACGCCGCACTCTCCTGCCAGCGGTGCTCGGTCGTCATCTCGCCTTCCCACCAGGAGCCGCGCCCCTTCCGGCCCGGCTCGCTTGTCCCTGCGGTTGTCTGTTTTCCCGAGGACGACGAGACTACGCGCACGAAAATCGATCGGACCCGCCCCGCTAGGTCACTTGGATGCCCACGACGCAGGTGTCGTCGTCGGTGTCGGACCTGCTGTGGGTGAGCAGATGGTCCAACTGCTGTTCGAGAGCGGGCTGGAGCGTCCGGGCGGTGGTCAGCAGATGGGTGAGGGATTCCTCCACAGAACGGTCACGCCGTTCGATCAGACCGTCCGTGTACATCAGCAGGGTGTCGTCCACGGCCAGTTGCATCTCCCATTCCTCGTACACCGCCTCCGGTACGGCGCCGAGCAGCAGCCCCTTGACCAGGGGCAGCGCGGTCGCCTCGCCGCCGCGCACCAGGACCGGCGGCAGATGGCCCGCCCGGGCCCAGCGCAGGCTGCGGCGCTCGGGGTCGTAGAGACCGCAGACCGCGGTGGCGGTGACGGCACCGGTCAGATGGTGGGCGACCATGTTGAGCCAGGACAGCAGCTGTCCCGGCCCGGCGCCGGTGACGGCGAGCCCGCGCAGCGCGTTGCGCAGCACGACCATGCTGGTGGCGGCCTCGATGCCGTGTCCTGCGACGTCTCCCACGCACAGCAGGATCAGCCCGGAGGGCAGGACCACGGCGTCGTACCAGTCGCCGCCGACCAGCTGCTCGGTCTCGGCCGGCCGGTAGCGCACCGCGACGCGCAGTCGGGGTGCCTCCAGCGGGGCCTGCGCCGGCGGCATGATGGCGTGCTGCAGCTGAAGGGTCAGCCGGTGGCGTTCGCTGGCCTGCTGCTCGGTGTGGGCGAGCTGGTCACGGGTCGCGGCGAGCGCCACCTCCGTCCAGTGGTGGGACGAGATGTCCTGATAGGCGCCGCGTACGACGTGCAGCCTGCCGTCGGAGTCGAGGACCGGCTCGGCGGCCACCCGCAGATGCCGGGTGACCCCGTCGGGTCGTTGCAGACGGAAGGCCGTGGCGGCCGGCCGGTGGTGGTGCAGCAGAGTGCGCAGGAAGCGGCCGATGGCGACCGCGTCGTCCGGGTGGGCGTGGGCCGGCAGCTCCGCGAGCGGGACGGGGCCGAGTGACACCGGCTGGCCGTACAGGTGGTAGAGCTGGCCGTTCCAGGTGATCTCGGCGGTCAGCAGGTTCTCCTCGAAGCCGCCGATGCGGCCCAGGCGCTGGGCGTGCTGGAGCAGGTTCGCCAGGCGGGCCGTCTCGTCCTCTATGCGCCAGATCAGCAGGACGCTGCCGCCGTGCCGGCTGATGTTCACGTCGGCGACCGCGGCCAGCGGCACATCGCCGACCAGCGCGGTGAGCCGCATCCGCTGGGCGCGGAACGGCTCCCCGGTGGCCTGCACCCGTTCCACCTGCTCGAACAGTCCACCGTCGCCGGCGGCCATCGGGTACGCCTCCAGGAGCAGCGCTCCGTTGACGACGCCTCGCGGCCGGCCCGCGGGGTCCAGGAAACGGGCGTTGACGTGGTGGATGCGGAAGTCGACGAGTTCCCCGCCCGCGTCGACGTGCGGCACGAGGACCAGGGCGGGATCGTGGAGCCCGTCGGCCAGGTCCACCAGCTCGGCGGCGTCGGGCAGCACACGGGGGCCGCCGTCCGGGCGGCACAGGGCGTACGTCTCCAGGGTGTGGGCGCACAGCTCGGCCAGAGCCTCGATCTGCCGGGCGATCTGCGGGGGCTGGGGTTCCAGGGGCTCAGGCCAGACGATCTCCAGGACCCCGTGGATACGGCCTGCGGCAGCGGCCGGCATGGCGACCCGGCCGCCGTGCGGGAACTGGTGCTGGCCCACGGAGGGCAGACCGGTGGGGGACAGGGAACCGATCCAGTGGCCCGTGCGCACGGCCAGACCGCGGCGGGCCACGGTGGCCACGCCCGGCGGTACGTGCCGCCAGCGCCCCGCCTCCGCGGGCGAGAATCCCGCACTGCCGGCGAGGCTGAGGGAGCCGTCCGCGCCCAGGGCCCAGATGGCCACGGCCACCGCGCCCAGCGGGGCCAGCGCGTGGGCGAGCAGGGAGTCGGCGACCGTCTGCGCGTCCCGGGCGGCCAGTGCGGCGCTCTCCGCGGAGCGCAGTTCGACCGCGGACGAGCCCGGGCCGGGCGGGCCGGCGGCGTGGGTGCCTGCGGCGGTGGCCGCGAGGAAGGCGGTCGTCACTTCGGAGAGCCGGTCGCGGGAGGCCTGGTTGATCACCTCGACGGCGAACTCCAGTGGTGTCACGCCCGCTTGCTCGGTCAGCTCGGCCAACTGGCGTGCGGCCTGCGCCGGGCCGCACCGCAGGCGCTCGACGAGGATGCCCTTGGCCAGTTCGATCAGGGCCCGCCCGTCCGCTTCCGCCTGTGCGTCGCGGACCTCGCGCCGCAACCGCTCCACGGTCGTGGCGAGGCGTCCGACGGGAGAGACCCGGGCGTCCGCGCCGTCGGCGGCGTCCGTCGGCGTGTCCTCGC
The DNA here is from genome assembly GCA_013361925.1 of Streptomyces sp. GTDB lineage: Bacteria > Actinomycetota > Actinomycetes > Streptomycetales > Streptomycetaceae > Streptomyces. Next base: position 2,986 of record JABFXD010000270.1, read on the forward strand.
CGCTGCGGGCGGCGGGCAGGGTGGCACCGGCGATCGCTCGGGCGTCGGAGGGTTGCTCGCCGGGGCCGGCGCCCGGGGGGTCGGGGGGCTGGGTCGGTCGGCTCACGATGGCGGTGTTCCTCGCTTCGAACGTCCGGGGACGGCACAGGGGCGGCGGCGGCTCACGACGGGCTCACGCGGGCAGCCAGCGCCGGACACGGCCGATGAGATCGTCGGAGTCGACCGGCTTGGTGACGTAGTCGTTCGCACCCGAGGCGAGGCTCTTCTCCTGATCGCCCGGCATGGCCTTCGCGGTGACGGCGATGATGGGCAGGTCCGAGTACCGGGGCATCTGGCGGATCTCCGCGGTGGCGGCGTAGCCGTCCAGCTCCGGCATCATCACGTCCATCAGGACCAGTGAGATCTCCGGGTGGGCGAGCAGCATCTCGATGCCCTTGCGGCCGTTGTCGGCGTGCAGGACCTGGAAACCGTGCATCTCCAGCACCCCGCTGAGTGCGAAGAGGTTGCGGGCGTCGTCGTCCACCACGAGGACGGTACGGCCGAGGAAGGTGTCGTCCAGTACCGGTTCGAGGGTCTGCTGGGGTTCGTCGGAGCGGACCAGCGGCAGGACGTCGCCGGGTTCCTCGGCGGACAGCTGAAGGGTGATCTGTTCGCGCAGCTCGTCCAGGCTGGACAGGAAGGCCAGCGGCCGGCCCGCCGCCCGGGCCCGCAGCGATTTCTCCCGCGTCAGGTCCACGCGCTGACTGGTGTGGACGAGCACGGGCACGCTGTTCAGCGCCGAGTCGCCCCGCATGGCTTCCAGGAGCTGGGCGCCCTCGCCGTCCGGCAGGCCGAGTTCCAGGACGACGCAGTGGCAGGGTTCGGCGGCGAGCGCCGCGGCCGCCTCCTGGGCACCGACGGCGGTGATGATGTCGATGGTCCCGCGGGGGTCGTCGGGGTTGTGCGCGATGTCGGCGGCCGCGCGTTCGGCGACCAGCGTGAGCAGACCGCGCAGCCGCTCCTCCACCACCAGCAGTCGGCGCCTGCGGCGCTCGGGTGCCGCGGCGGAGCCGATCGGTACAGGCGATCCGGCCGTGTCGTCCGAGTGTTCCCGCACCCGGCCGCTGCTGAGCACGTCCTCGAAGTCGGCGCGGGCCACCGGCAGATACATCGTGAAGGTGCTGCCCTGGCCGGGTGTGCTGTCGACGGTGACGGCCCCGCCGAGGAGATGCGCGATCTCCCGGGTGATGGACAGACCCAGGCCGGTGCCGCCGTACTTGCGGCTGGTGGTTCCGTCGGCCTGCTGGAACGCGCCGAAGATCGTCTCCAGTTGCTGCTGCGGGATGCCGATGCCCGTGTCCTTGACCCGGAAGGCCACGACCGGGCCCCCGCGCAGGACTCCTGTGGGCACCTCCCGGTCGGCGGCGGGCTCGATCCGCAGTTCCACTCCCCCCTGCTCGGTGAACTTCACCGCGTTCGACAGCAGGTTGCGCAGGATCTGGCGCAGCCGGGAGTCGTCGGTGAGCAGGTCGGCGGGGGTGCCCGGCCCGGTGGCCACCGTGAAGTCGAGGCTCTTCTGTGTCGTCATGGGCCGGAAGGTCGCCTCGACGTACTCCAGCAGCTTGCGCAGCGGGACCCGTTCGGGGGTGACGTCCATCTTGCCGGCCTCGACCTTCGACAGATCGAGGATGTCGTTGATCAGCTGGAGCAGGTCCGAGCCGGCCGAGTGGATGATGCCCGCGTACTCGACCTGCTTCTGGGTGAGGTTGCGGGAGGGGTTCTGGGCGAGCAACTGGGCCAGGATCAGCAGGCTGTTGAGCGGGGTGCGCAGTTCGTGGCTCATGTTGGCCAGGAACTCCGACTTGTACTTGGAGGCCAGCGCCAGCT
>JABFXD010000910.1 GCA_013361925.1 Streptomyces sp.
GGTGTACACGCTGCGCTCCACGGCCATCGCGGCCGTGATCGTGAAGTTCGTCGAGACGATGAACGGCATCCGCCCGGTGCGGGCGTTCCGGCGCGAGGCCGCCAACGACGCCGACTTCGCCGTACTGAACAAGCGTCACGAACGCACCAACGGCGACGCGCTGCTGGAGATGGCCCGCTATGTCGTCGGCTCCCGGCTGGTCGCCAACACGGCGGTCGCGCTGATCGTGCTGTGGGGCGCCCACCGGGTGGCGGGCGGCTCGCTGGAGCTGGGCGTGCTGGCGGCGGCGGTGCTGTATCTGCGCCGGCTGTACGACCCGATCGACCGCCTCGGCATGTTCCTCAACTCCTACCAGTCGGCGGCGGCCTCGCTGGAGAAGATCGCGGGCCTGCTGGCCCAGACCCCGTCGGTCCCCGAGCCGGCCGCGCCCCGCGAACTGCCGCCCCTGGAGTCCGAGCACCCCGGCCGCGAGGTCGTCTTCGACGACGTCCGCTTCGCCTACCGCACCGGCGGCGAGGTCCTGCCCACCTTCGACCTCACCCTCCCGGCCGGGCAGACGGTGGCGGTCGTCGGCTCCACGGGCGCCGGCAAGTCGACCCTCGCCAAGCTCCTCGCCCGCTTCTACGACCCCACCGAGGGCCGGGTCCTGCTCGACGGCGTCGACCTGCGTGACCTGTCCGTGCCCGAACTGCGGCGCGGGGTCGTCATGGTGACGCAGGAGGCCTTCCTCTTCTCCGGCACGGTCGCCGACAACATCGCCATCGGCCGCCCCGACGCCTCCCGCGAGGAGATCGAGCGGGCCGCGAAGGCGATCGGCGCCCACGAGTTCATCAGCGCCCTGCCCGACGGCTACGACACGGACGTACGCAAGCGCGGCGGCCGTATCTCGGCGGGCCAGCGTCAACTGGTGGCCTTCGCGCGGGCGTTGCTGGCCGACCCGGCGGTCCTGATCCTCGACGAGGCGACCAGCTCCCTGGACATCCCCGGCGAACGGGCGGTGCAGCGCGCCATGTCGACGGTGCTGCACGGCCGTACCGCGGTCGTCATCGCGCACCGGCTGTCGACGGTGGAGATCGCCGACCGGGTCCTGGTGATGGAGCACGGCCGCATCGTCGAGGACGGCTCTCCGGCCGAACTCATCGCGGGCACCGGCCGGTTCGCGGATCTGCACCGGGCGTGGCGGGACAGCCTGGCGTGACACGGCTCTGGGCAGGGGGGACATGATCGACGCATACGAGGATCCCGGCACACCCGACCGCCGGGGCGGCTGGCATTACCTGTGGTGGCTGGTCCGCTGCCAGCGGGGCCGCTCCGCCCTCGGGGCGCTGATCGCCAGCACCTGGATGGTGCTGCTGGCGGCGACGCCGTATCTGATGGCGAAGGCGATCGACGAGGGCCTGGAGCCGGGTGACCTCGGCCGGCTCACCGTCTGGTCGGCCGCGCTGTTCCTGGTGGGCGCCTTCAACGCGTGGCTGAGCATCATGCGGCACCGCACGATGACCCGGGTCCGGATGGACGCCAACTTCCGTACGGTGAAGGTGGTCGTGGGCCACGCGGTCCGGCTGGGCGCCGCGCTCTCCCGCCGGGCGGGCGCCGGGGAGGTCGTCACGATCGGGGTGGGGGACGTACAGACGATCGCCTCCGCGCTGACCGTGGTCGGCCCCGGGGTCGGCGCGGTGATCGCCTATCTCGTGGTCGCGGGCCTGCTGGTCTCGGTCTCGCCGGTCATCGCCGTGGTCGTCCTGCTGGGCATGCCGCTGATCGTCGGTGTGGTCGGGCCGCTCCTCACCCGCCTCCAGGGCACCGAGACCGAGTACCGCGAACGCCAGGGCGTCCTCACCGCCCGCATCGCCGACCTCGCGGGCGGCCTGCGCGTCCTCAACGGCCTCGGCGGCAAGGGCCTGGTCGCCGACGCCTTCCGGCGCGACTCCGGGCGGCTGCGCGAACAGGGCTACCGGGTCGGTGCGGTGACCAGCTGGGTCCAGGCTCTCGGCGTCGGCCTGCCGACGCTCTTCCTCGCGGTGGTGACCTGGCTGGCGGCCCGCCTGGCCGCCCAGGGGCACATCAGCATCGGCGAGTTGGTGTCCGTGTACGGCTATGTCGCCGTCCTGGTGGGCCCGGTGGCGTTCTGGGTCGAGTGCGGCTACATGCTGAGCCGGGGTGTGGTGGCGGCACGCAGGGTCGTACGTTTCCTGAACCTGGAACCGATGGAGGACAGAGGAACGAGGAACGCCCCGGCGGAACCGTCGACGCTGCACGACCCCGAGTCGGGGGTGCGGATCCTGCCGGGCCGCCTGACGGCACTGGCGGGGGCGCGGCCGACGGAGACGGCGGAGGTGATCGACCGCCTGGGGCGTTACACCCCGTCGAGGGCGACGTGGGCCGGAGTGCCGCTGGACGAAATCATCTTGGCGCAGATCAGACAGCGCATCCTGGTGGCGGACCACGAGGCGGACGTGTTCGCAGACTCGCTGCGCAATGTAATAGAGGGCGCTGGCAAGGCTTTTAGGGGCGCGGGGAACTGCGCGACCAGCCCCCACGGGCCTGCACCCGACAAACTCACCCAAGCCCTCCACACGGCCGCGGCGGAAGACATCGTCCAGTCCCTCCCCGACGGCCTCGACTCCCCCATGGACGCGAACGCCCGCAACCTCTCCGGCGGCCAGCGCCAACGCATCCGCCTCGCCAGAGCCCTCGCCGCCGACCCCGAGGTACTCCTCGCCATAGAACCCACCTCAGCCCTGGACGCCCACACAGAGGCCCGCGTGGCCACCCGCCTCAAAGCGGCCCGCACCGGCCGCACCACCGTCGTCACCACCACCTCCCCCCTCGTCCTGGCCCACGCGGACACCGTCATCCACCTGGTCGACGGCAAGGTCGCGGCCACCGGCACCCACCACGCCCTCCTGGACACCGACCCGGCGTACAGAGCGCTCGTGGCAAGGGACACCGACACCGAGGAGGCCGTACGGTGACGACTTCCGGCCACCTCCCCGTAGCCGACCCCAAAGACGTCCGCCAAGCAGCACAACGCCTGATCCGCGCCGACCGCACCGCCTTCGCCGTCACCCTCGCCCTCAACACCGCCGCAGCCGTCGCCGGGCTCGGCGGCCCCTGGCTGCTGGGCCGCATCATCGACGAGGTGCGGGCAAAGGCCGGCGTCGGCGCGGTGGACCGCCTCGCCCTCGCCCTTCTCCTGTGCGCCGTGGCGGAGCTGCTGCTCGCCCGCTGGGCCCGCTTCGTCGGTCACCGCTTCGGCGAACGCACCCTCGCCCGGGTGCGCGAGGAGTTCGTGGACCGCACGCTGGCCCTGCCCGCGTCGACGGTCGAGAGGGCGGGCACCGGTGACCTCACGGCACGCGGCACCGCCGATGTCTCCACCGTCGGCACCACCCTCCGCGACGCCGGCCCCGACCTCCTCATCAACACGGTCCGTTTCCTGATCGCGCTCGTCGCGGTGTTCGTGCTCGCCCCGCTGCTGGGCGTGGTCGGCCTGTTCTGCCTGACGCCGATCTGGCTCGCGCTGCGCTGGTATCTGCGCCGCGCCCGGGACGGCTATCTCGCCGAGGGCGCTGCCACGTCGGACGTCGCCGAGATCGTCGCGTCGACCGCGTCGGGGGCGCGCACGGTGGAGGCGCTGCGGCTGGAGGGGGAGCGGATCGCGGCGAGCCGGGACGCGCTCGCGACCGCGCGCCGCACCCGCCTGCACACCCTCTACCTGCGCAGTGTCTTCTTCCCTTCCGTCGAGGTGTCGTACGTCCTGCCGATCGCCGGGGTCCTGATCGTCGGCGGTGTGCTGCACACACACGGGTCGATGAGCCTGGGGGCCGTGGTGGCGGCGGCCCTGTATCTGCAGCAGCTCACCGGCCCGCTGGACCAGATCCTGGTCCGGGTCGAGCAACTCCAGAGCAGCGGCGCCTCGTTCGCCCGGGTGGAGGGACTCGCCCGCGCCCCTCAAGTCCCCCACGGTGACTCCCCGGCCCCCGCCGACGACCGGATCGACGTCACCGGCGTGCGCTACTCCTACGGCCGGGGCCGCGAGGTGCTGCACGGGGTGGATCTGACGGTGCGGCCCGGGGAGCGGCTGGCGATCGTCGGCCCGTCCGGTGCCGGGAAGACCACGCTCAGCCGGCTGCTGGCGGGCGTCGACGCGCCCACCGAGGGCACGGTGACCGTCGGGGGCGTTCCGGTCGGCGCGCTCGGTCCCGAGCAGCTGCGCCGCCAGGTCGTGCTGGTCACCCAGGAGCACCATGTGTTCCTGGGCACGGTCCGGGACAATCTCCGTATCGCCGAACCCGGCGCCGGGGACGAGGAGTTGTGGGCGGCGCTGACTGCCGTCGGCGCCGACACCTGGGTGCGGGAGCTGCCCGACGGTCTCGACACCCCGCTCGGGGAGGGCGGTTGCCGTACGGACGGGTCGCAGGCGCAGCAACTCGCCCTGGCCCGCGTGGTGCTGGCCGACCCGCACACGCTGATCCTCGACGAGGCGACGGCGTTGCTGGACCCGACGACGGCCCGGCACACCGAGCGCGCCCTGGCCGCCGTACTGGAGGGCCGTACCGTCATCGCGATCGCGCACCGGCTGCACACCGCGCACGACGCGGACCGGGTGGCGGTGATGGCGGACGGCCTGCTGACCGAACTCGGCTCGCACGAGGAGCTGGTGGCGGCGGACGGGGCGTACGCGGCGCTGTGGCACTCGTGGCACGGGGACCGGCCGTCCTGACCTTCAGGCAAATTGCCCGTATAACGAACATGACTATCCGGGCAACGGACGATTTCCAGCCAACTTCCTGACGCGGTCCTGACAGAAACCGCAAACTCCTGCGACTCTTCCCACGGCCACGACA
>JABFXD010000232.1 GCA_013361925.1 Streptomyces sp.
CCCGGTCGAGGAGTGGCTGGAGCTGATCCGCAGCTCCCCGCTGACCCGGCACATGCAGCTCGTCAGCTGGCTCAAGACGGAGCACGGTCTGGGCCACGGCCACGCGAACGCGCTGGTCGCGCACACGCTGGCCGAGGGGAAGTAAGAAGGCCGCCGCACGGCGGTGGCAGGATCCGCGGACATGGGAACTGAACAGCAGGACCGTCCCGTGGCCCTGGTCACCGGGTCCACCTCGGGCATCGGTGAGGCCGTCGCCCGGCGGCTGGCCGCGGACGGGGCGCGGGTCGTCGTGCACTCGCGCCGCAGCACCGACACCGGCGAGGCACTGGCGGCCGAGCTCGGCGGGACGTACGTACGGGCGGACCTGGAGGTGGAGGAGGAGACCCGGGCCCTGGTCGGTTCGGCCCTCGACCGGTACGGCCGCCTCGACGTCCTGGTGAACAACGCGGGCATCAGCTGGCCCATCCCGCACGCCGACCTCGCCGCGGCGACCCCGGCGGACTGGCGCAGGCTGCTGGAGGTCAACCTGATCGCGCCCTGGGTGCTGTGCACGGAGGCGCTCCCGGCGCTCCGCGAGGCACCCGGCGGGGGCTGTGTGGTGAACGTCACCAGCCATGCCGGGGTGCGCCCCAAGGGCTCCTCCGTCCCGTACGCGGCGAGCAAGGCCGCCCTGAACCATGTGACGCGGCTGCTCGCCGCCGCGCTCGGCCCCGACGTCCGGGTCAACGCCGTGGCGCCCGGCCTGGTGGACACCCCGATGACGAAGGACTGGACGCAGGCCCACGAACTCTGGCGCGACCGCGCCCCGATGCACCGCCCCGCCCAACCCGCCGACGTGGCCGACCTGGTGGCCGCGCTGATCGCCCACCGCTATCTCACCGGCGAGGTGGTCGTGCTGGACGGTGGCCTGAATCTGACGTGAGCGACCCCGGACACACTGAGGAGCCGAACCAGATTCCTGGCTCGGCCCTCTGAACTGTGGGGGGTCTTTGAACTTACGATGATCGGCGTCCCAACGCCCGCCCAACGTGCGCTCAACGCCCGCCCGGCATCCGCACAGTGACCGCCTTGCACCCATATGTCTGAGAATCGGCCAGCCCATTGATACCTGGAGAGTCGCGGGACCTGCCGCGAATACGACGAAGATCGGCATCCGCCGCGTGGCGTCGGCCACAGGTCCTCCTGTGGGCCGCGGCCGGTGCGGTCACCCTCGGATTCCTTGTCGCGCTGGAGATCACCGCACGCCACTACGGCCTGCCGGGCCCGCTCACGACTCAGGTCAAAGAGGTGATCCTCCCGCCCAAGTCAGGCTTCCTGCTCTACGGCAGCATGGCCCTGATGATGGTGGTGCTCACCCGGCGCGAGCGATTCATCGCGCTCGGCGTCGCGCTCGGCATCGACGCGGTCCTGCTGTTGCTGCGCTGGGCGACCGGCACCGGACTGCACGGCGGCCACCCCTTCGGGAACGGGGCGCTGTGGGTGATCCTGGGCTGCGCGGTCATCGCCGTCACCCGCCGCACCGGCCCTGAACGCGTCCTGCTGCTCAAGGGCGTGGGCCTGGCCCTGCTCCTGGTGGCCGGCCGCAAGACCGGCGACACCTGGCTGCTCATCACCGCCAAGGCCCGCCCCACGGTCCTCGACCCCTATCTGGCGGTCGCCGACCACGCGCTGGGCGACCCGTCCTGGCTGGTCGGCCGCATGCTCAAGACCACGGGCCCGGTCGGCGCCCACTTCCTCGACCTCGTCTACGGCCAGCTCGCCGTGGCCGCGGTCGTCGTCTCCCTGTACGGGCTGCGCAACGTGGCGGCCGAACGCCGCTTCCCCCGCCACCACCTGGTGCGCACCTTCCTGGTCATCGGCCTGCTCGGACCCGGCATCTACATGATCTTCCCGGTGGTCGGCCCGATCTTCGCCTACGGCACGGGCGTCGAGCACTGGCAGCCGGACGGCCTGTGGACCCACACGCCGGACACCGCCCAGTGGATGGTGGGCGACTTCTGGCCGCACACTCCACCCCCGCTCACCGACCCGCAGCCGATCCCGTTCGACGAGCTCACCCCGCGCAACTGCATGCCGAGCCTGCACACCGCGTGGGCCACCGCGATCTTCATCCACTCCCGCAAGGGCCCCGCGGTGCTGCGCCACGGGGGCACGTTCTGGCTGCTCGCGACGCTCACGGCGACCCTCGGCTTCGGCTGGCACTACGGCACCGACCTGGTCGCCGGCGTGGTCTTCACCCTCACCATCGAGGCGGGCCTGCGCGCCCAGGCCCGCGGCTGGGACCGCACGGCGACCCACCTGGTCGGCTACGGCACGGCGGTCTTCACGGCGCTCCTGCTGTCGTACCGCTACCTCCCGATGGAGATGGCCCTCCACCCGTGGCTGTACGGGCCGCTGGTGCTGCTGGCGATGGGGTCGGTGATCTACGCCTACGTCCGCATCACACGGGCGTGGGAGCGGGAGGTCACCCCGGTGCCGGAGAGGGAGCCGCAGCCGGAGCCGGTGTGACGTGCGCGGGGTGGTGTGACGTGCGGGGTGGTGTGACGTGCGGGGTGGTGTGACGCACACAGGGTGGCGCCGGGGGCGGGGTGGCGCCGGGGCGCCCCTCGTAGCCTGTCCTCGTGCCGTCCTCTGCCCCCGTGCCGTCCTCCTCCCGCCTGCATCGCGTCGCCGTCCTCGTGCTCGTCGGGGCGAAGCCGCTCGACGTCGGCATTCCCGCGCAGGTGTTCACGACCCGCGCGAGCATGCCGTACGAGGTGCGGGTGTGCGGGGCGGCCCCCGGCCTGGTGACCGGCGCCGACGGCCTGTCGTACCACGTCGCCCACGGCCTCGACACGCTCGCGTGGGCGGACATCGTCTTCATCCCCGGCTACCGGTTCCCCGACCGCGAGGACCCGCCGCGGGCCGTCGTCGACGCGCTGATCGCCGCGCACGCCCGGGGCACCCGGCTCGCCGCCATCTCGACGGGCGCCTTCGCGCTGGCCGCCACGGGCCTGCTCGACGGCCGCCGCGCCACGACGCACTGGCACTACACACGGGCGCTCGCGGCGAAGCACCCGCTCGTCCAGGTCGACGAGAACGTCCTGTTCGTCGACGAGGGCAGCGTGCTCACGTCGGCGGGCGCCGCCTCCGGCATCGACCTGTGCCTGCACATCCTGCGCGGCGACCTGGGCGTTGCCGCCTCCAACCACGCGGCCCGGCGCCTGGTCGCGGCCCCCTACCGCAGCGGCGGCCAGGCGCAGTACGTGCCGCGCAGCGTGCCCGAGCCGCTCGGCGAGCGGTTCGCCCGCACCCGGGAGTGGGCGCTGCACCGGCTGGGGGAGCCCCTCACCCTCGACATGATGGCGAGGGAGGCCGGGGTGTCGGCGCGTACGTTCTCGCGGCGCTTCGTCGAGGAGACCGGCTACACCCCGATGCAGTGGGTGATGCGCGCCCGCATCGACGTGGCCCGCGAACTGCTGGAGCGTTCGCAGCGGAGCGTCGAGCAGATCGCCGCGGACGTAGGTCTCGGCACCGGCGCGAATCTGCGGCTGCACTTCCAGCACATCCTCGGCACCACCCCGAGCGACTACCGCCGCACCTTCACCCAGGGCGAGTAGCGGGTCGCTCCCGCGCCTGGCGCGATCCTTTTGAACCATGGCGATGTCGCCACTGTCCGGGTAGGAAGCCGCGCGCGACGCTGGAGTCGAACCCGCACCGCACGGACACCAAGGGGCAGTCATGACTCGCATCGCCATCAACGGATTCGGCCGCATCGGACGCAATGTGCTGCGCGCCCTGCTGGAACGTGACAGCGACCTCGAAGTCGTCGCCGTCAACGACCTCACGGAGCCCGCCACCCTCGCCCGGCTCCTGGCGTACGACTCCACGGCCGGCCGCCTGGGCCGCCCGGTGACCGCCGACGGGGACACGCTCGTGGTCGACGGCCGCCGTATCAAGGTCCTGGCCGAGCGCGAGCCCGCACAGCTCCCCTGGGCCGAACTCGGCGTCGACATCGTCCTGGAGGCCACCGGCCGCTTCACCTCGGCGAAGGCGGCCCGCGCCCACCTCGACGCGGGCGCGAAGAAGGTGCTCGTCAGCGCCCCGTCGGACGGCGCCGACGTCACCCTGGCGTACGGCGTGAACACGGACGCCTACGACGCCGAACTCCACACGATCGTCTCCAACGCGTCCTGCACGACCAACGCGCTCGCGCCGCTGGCCGCGGTCCTCGACGAGCTCGCCGGCATCGAGCACGGCTTCATGACGACCGTGCACGCCTACACCCAGGAGCAGAACCTCCAGGACGGCCCGCACCGCGACGCCCGCCGCGCCCGCGCCGCCGGCGTCAACATCGTGCCGACCACGACGGGCGCCGCCAAGGCGATCGGCCTGGTCCTGCCGAACCTCGACGGCAAGCTGTCCGGCGACTCGATCCGGGTCCCGATCCCGGTGGGCTCGATCGTCGAGCTCAACACGACCGTCGCCCGCGACGTGACCCGCGACGAGGTCCTGGCCGCCTACCGCACCGCCGCCGAGGGCCCGCTGGCCGGCGTCCTCGAGTACTCGGAGGACGCGCTCGTCTCGTCCGACATCGTGGGCAACCCCGCCTCGTCGATCTTCGACTCCGCCCTCACGCGCGTGGAGGGCCGCCACATCAAGGTCGTCGCCTGGTACGACAACGAGTGGGGCTTCTCGAACCGGGTGATCGACACCCTCGAACTCCTCGCCGGCCGCTGACCCGGACCCCCAACACGTCGAAGGGCCCCACCTCGCGGTGGGGCCCTTCGACATCGTGCCCGGTGAGGCACTGGCGGAGGATACGAGATTCGAACTCGTGAGGGGTTGCCCCCAACACGCTTTCCAA
>JABFXD010000025.1 GCA_013361925.1 Streptomyces sp.
ACTGATCGAGGACCGGTCGCACGGGATGCTGCGCACGGAGGTGCGGTGCGCGCGGTGCGGGTCGCATCTTGGGCATGTGTTCGAGGGCGAGGGGTATGCGACGCCGACGGATCAGCGGTACTGCATCAACAGCATTTCGCTGCGGCTGACGGCGGACGAGGGCTGACCTCGCCCTGACCGGAACCCGGCCGGCCCGCCGTGCGGGACGGGATACTTGTGTCTTTCCAGACATGGGCGACCAGGGGAGCGCAACGGTGAACTCTGTCGGAGAGACGGGGCGTCAGGGCGTGGGCGGTGGGCTGGGCGGGCGGCATGCGGTCGTCGTCGGTGGGAGTCTCGCGGGGCTGCTCGCGGCGCATGTTCTCGCCGGGCATGCCGACCGGGTGACCGTCGTCGAGCGGGACCGGTTCACGGATGACGGAGCGGCGCGTCCCGGGGTACCGCAGGGGCGGCATCCGCATGTGCTGCTCCAGGGCGGACAGACCGCCATGGAGTCGCTGCTGCCGGGCTTCCTCGCGGAGTTGCGGGCGGCGGGGGCGCCGCTGGTGGGCATGCCGTCGGACATGGTGCTGTGGCAGAGCGGCCGTTGGTTCCGGCGGCTGGCCGCGTCCGTGCACATCTACACCGGCTCGCGCGCACAGCTCGAAGCGCTGGTCCGGCGGCGGGTTCTCGCCAATCCCGCGATCAGCGTGGTGGAGGGATCCGAGGTCGTCGGACTGCTCGGTGACGCCTCCCGCGTGCGCGGAGTGCTGGTGCGCGAGCGAACCGGTGAGGCCCGCGTCGAACCCCGGGCCGTGGCGGCCGACCTGGTCGTCGACGCCTCCGGCGGCGGAACCAAGGCCGCGCAGTGGCTCACCGGGATCGGCGCCACGAGCCCGTACGAGGAGACGATCGACACCGGTCTCGCCTACGCCTCCCGCGTCTACCGCGGCAAGGCGGGCGTCCTCGACGGCGACACCGTCGGCTACTACGTCTATCCCGGTACCGAACAGGTCCACGGCGGAGGCGCGCTGCCGCTGGAGGACGGCACCCATCTGGTGATCGTCTCCGGTCTGCGCGGCGACGAACCGCCCACGGACGACGAGGAGTTCACGGCGTACACCAAGCGGCTGGCGCATCCGCTCCTGGACCGCTGGCTGGAGGACGCCGAGCCGCTCTCCCCGCCCTTCGGCTACCGGCGCACCGCCAACGTCCGGCGCCGCTACGACCTGCCCGGCCACCCCGCCGGGTTCCTCGCCACCGGCGACGCCCTGTGTGCCTTCAACCCGATCTACGGTCAGGGCATGGCCGTCGCCGCGATGAGCGCCGTAGCCCTGCGCGACGCGCTGGCCGACCGGCGCCGGACGCCCACGACACGGCGCGTGCAGCGGGCGCTGCTCGGGGCGTCCCGGCTGGCCTGGGACATCTCCGCCGGGGCCGACCGCAAGATGCCGGGCGCGGTCGGCAACGCGCTCGGCGGCCGACCCACGGACGGTGTCACCGACTGGTATCTGCGCCGGGTCCAGGAGAGGTCGCCGGGCGACCCGGTCGTGGGGGACGCGTTCCGCGCCGTGCTCCACCTCGCCGCACCCGTCACCGCTCTGTTCGCCCCGCCCGTGGCCCGCGCCGTCCTCTTCCAGCCGCCGAACCCGACGCCGACCGAGGCCCCGGAGACGCCGGAGGCGCCGGAGACGCGGTAGGCGGTCGGGCCTGCTGGGCGTCGATCAGGCCGTGTTGTGCGGTCCGCCCGGCCTGCGTGCCGCCCACAGGCCGCGGACGTGGCCGATGTGGCGGGTCATGACCTCGCGTACCGCCTTGTCGTCGCGGGCGATCAGCGCGTCGAGGAGTTCCAGGTGCTCCTCGGCGGAGGCGAGCAGGCGGCCCGCCTCGACCAGGGCGGTCAGGCCGTAGAGGCGGGAGCGTTTGCGCAGGTCGCCGACGACCTCGACCAGGTGGGCGTTGCCGGCCAGGGCGAGCAGGCCGAGATGGAAGCGGGTGTCCGCCTCGACGTACGCGACGAGGTCGCCCGCCGCGGCGGCCTGGACGATCTCCCGGGCGGCCGGGCGCAACGCCTCCAGGGAGACCGGCGCCGCGGTGGCGGCCAGCTCCACCACCGTGGGGATCTCGATGAGGGCTCGGATGTGGGTGTACTCGTCGAGCTGCCGCTCGGACACCTCGGTGACCCGGAACCCCTTGTTGGGGACGGTGTCGACCAGGCCCTCCTTGGCCAGGTCCAGCATGGCCTCGCGCACCGGGGTCGCCGAGACGCCGAAGCGGGCGGCGAGGGCCGGCGCGGAGTACACCGCACCGGGCAGCAGCTCACCGGCGATCAGCGCGGCCCGCAGGGCGTCGGCGACCCGCTCGCGGTAGCTGCTCCGCTTGCCGCCGAGCGAGGGCAGGGCGGGAGCGGCGGCGCGGGAGGCGGGGGAGCTGCTGGGCCGGGCGGTGGGCATGGTCGGTATCTCCTCGTGCGGCGGGGTGCATGACGTGTACGGCGGCGCAGCCGGTGCACGGCGTATGCAATGTCACGCACCACCAGTATCTATGCGGCCGGGGACAAGGAGCTCCGGTGCTCTAGAGCACGAACCCGGCCGGGAACGGATCGCTGGGGTCGAGCAGATACTGGGCCGTGCCCGTGATCCACGCACGGCCGGTGAAGCTGGGCAGGACGGCCGGGCGGCCGGCGACCTCGGTGGTGCCGAGGAGACGGCCGGTGAAGCTCGTCCCGATGAAGGACTCGTTCACGAACTCGGTGTGCAGCGGGAGTTCACCGCGCGCGTGCAGCTGGGCCATGCGGGCGCTGGTGCCGGTACCGCAGGGGGAGCGGTCGAACCAGCCGGGGTGGATGGCCATCGCGTGCCGGGAGCGGCGGGCGGTGGCACCCGGTGCGATCAGGTGGACGTGATGGCAGCCGCGGATGGACGGGTCCTCGGGGTGCACGGGCTCCTCCTCGGCGTTGATCGCGTCCATGAGGGACAGCCCGGCGGCGAGGATGTCGTCCTTGCGGGCGCGGTCGAAGGGCAGACCGAACTGGTCCAGCGGCAGGATGGCGTAGAAGTTGCCGCCGTACGCCAGGTCGTAGGTCACCGTCCGCCCGTCGGCGAGCGTGGCCTTGCGGTCGAGGGCGACGGAGAAGGACGGCACGTTCCGCAGGGTGACCGACTTCGCCGCCCCGTCCGCCACCTCGACCTCGGCGACGACGAGACCCGCCGGGGTGTCCAGCCGGATGGTGGTGACCGGCTCGACGACCTCGACCATGCCGGTCTCCACGAGCACCGTCGCCACACCGATCGTGCCGTGCCCGCACATGGGGAGGTATCCGGACACCTCGATGTAGACGACACCCCAGTCGCAGTCGGGGCGGGTCGGCGGCTGGAGGATCGCGCCGCTCATCGCGGAGTGCCCGCGCGGCTCGTTCATCAGCAACTGCTTGATGTCGTCGCGGTGTTCACGGAAGTACAGCCGACGCTCGTTCATCGTCGCGCCGGGGATGGTGCCGATGCCGCCGGTGATCACCCGGGTCGGCATGCCCTCGGTGTGCGAGTCGACGGCGTGCAGGACGAGTTTGCTGCGCATGGTCCGAACTCCTCAGTGAGACGCGGGGGTTACGCGAGTCCGGCGGCGACGGCCTGCTCGGTGGCGGAGCGGACCGCGGCCTCCTGCTCCGGCAGCAGGGGCTGCCGCGGCGGACGGCAGGCGCCGCCGGGACGGCCGACGATGTCCATGGACAACTTGATGGCCTGCACGAACTCGACCTTCGAGTCCCAGCGCAGCAGCGGGTGCAACTGCTCGTACAGCTTCTTCGCGGTGCCGAGGTCACCGGCGACGGCCGCCCGGTACAGCTCGACGGTCGCGCGCGGCAGCGCGTTCGGGTAGCCGGCCACCCAGCCCTTGGCGCCCGCGATCGCCAGCTCCAGCAGGACGTCGTCGGCACCGATCAACAGGTCCAGGTCCGGGGCGAGTTCGGCGATCCGGTACGCGCGGCGGACATCGCCGGAGAACTCCTTCACCGCGTGGATGTACCCCTCGGCGTGGAGTTCGGCGAGGAGTTCGGGCACCAAATCGACCTTGGTGTCGATGGGGTTGTTGTACGCCACCACCGGTACGCCCGCCTTCGCGACCTCGGCGTAGTGCGCGAGCACCGAACGCCCGTCGGCGCGGTAGGCGTTGGGCGGCAGCAGCATCACCGAGGCGCATCCGGCGTCGCGCGCCTGCTCGGCCCAGCGGCGGGCCTCCGCCGAGCCGTAGGCGGCGACACCGGGCATCACCCGCTCGCCCCCGATGGCGGCCACGGCCGTCTCGACGACCCTGGCCCGCTCTTCGGGGGTGAGCACCTGGTACTCGCCGAGCGAGCCGTTCGGTACGACGCCGTCACAGCCGTTCTCGACCAGCCAGGCGCAGTGGGCGGCGTAGGCGTCGTGGTCGACGGACAGGTCGTCGCGGAGAGGGAGCGCGGTGGCGACGAGGACGCCGCGCCAGGGGCGGGGCGGGTGGGGGGTGGTGGTCATCGGGGTTCCTCCGTGTGGATGGGGATGATGTGTGACATAGCACTGAAAGGCTCTGAAGGGCGGTGGATGAGCGGTCTCTACGTGTCCCGAGGGGCGTCGGTGTCCCCGGCCCGCGCGAGCACGCCGAGCGGTACCGGCCGGGCGAGCAGCCGTCGAGCGGGCGGGTCCGGGCAGCCGGCGACACCCGCGACCCCGGATTCGCACATCCGCCCCTGGCACCAGCCCATGCCCGCCCGCGTCAGCAGTTTCACGGTCCGCAGATCCCCGGCTCCCAGCCCCGCGACGGCCTCACGGATCGCCCCGCCGGTGACCTCCTCGCAGCGGCACACCACCGTGTCGTCGCTGACCTGCTCGGCC
>JABFXD010000769.1 GCA_013361925.1 Streptomyces sp.
GACTTGCTGCACTTCAGCCCGCATGATCGTCCCGCGTGTGAGGAGGTTCCCTGCCCGACGGGGGCATCACATCAGATACGGGGGACGGGGGGCTCGGCGGGGCAGCCCGCATGCCCAGCAGAAAGCGCGTCGGGCGCGTCCGGCGCACCCCGTACTCGTACGTCACGAAGATCACCGCCAGCGAACCGGCCACGATCGCCACGTACTTGACCACGATCGGCGCCGACCAGCCGACGACCCCGTAGGCGAGGGCGACCACCACCGGCTGGTGCAGTACGTACACCGGCAGGGCGGCGATCCCGAGGTACACCATCGCGCGCGACGGCGGCCGGGGCGCGCGCGGCCGGTCCAGATGCCCCAGGATCGCCACCACCCAGCACCAGCCCGCCGCCCCGAACACCGCCCGGGTCACCAGCGCGAGCGCGTTCCACTCGGTGAACGGGTCGTCGAGCGTGAGGAATCCCGGCGCCGTACCGGCGAACAGCAGACCGCCGGTCCAGGCCACCGGTCCGGAGATCCGACGCAGGCCCGCGCGGACGCGGACGTCGTCGGCGAAGACGTGACCGAAGAGGAAGAACAGCAGATACGCCCACCGGTTCCAGCCCGCGAAACCCTCCTCCATGCCCAGCAGCGCGTTGATCGCGGCGAGTGGCACGGCGGGGAGCAGCAGCAGGGCCGGGCGGCGCGCCACCGACTCGCTCACGCGCTCGCCCCAGCCCGCCAACGGCCGGGCCACGGGGGCGAGGAGCAGGCTGAAGGTGACGAGCAGCACCACGAACCACAGATGGCCCGTCTCGAAGTACCGCCCTTCGAGCACGAACGGGAAGTCGCCGAGGTCGGGCCGGACGGTGAGGAAGCGCGGCCAGAAGTGCCAGTAGGACTCGTGGTAACCGGAGTCGGCCGCCCGCAGCCGCAGCCACTGCGGGAGGGGGCAGAGCACGACCGTCCCGAAGACCAGCGGAACGCCCAGGCGCAGCAGGCGTTCGCGGGTGAACCGGGACGCTCCGCGACGGCGGATCGAGTACCGGGAACCCAGCCCGGCCACCAGGAACAGCATGGGCATCGCCCAGATCACCCCGAGCCCGGCCAGCACGGTGATCGCGTCGGTGGTGTCCGCGTTCTTGACGTAGTAGTCGTCGTCCGGGGAGAACACCAGCGCCGAGTGGAAGAAGACGAGGCCGAGGACGACGAAGACGCGCAGCGCGTCCAACTCACCGCGTCGGGCCGGGGTTTCCACGGTCACGCGCCCAGTGTGGGGGCGTGCCACGGTCCCGCACAGAGGAAGGGCTGCCTCCGGCACCGTCCGCCGGAGGCAGCCCCCGCGCGCGTCCGAAGCGGCCGCCCCGCCTCAGCGCACGCCGTGCGGGCGGAACTGGACGCTGATGCGCGGTCCCGCGGCGCGTGCGGTCTTCGGTACGCAGTGCTCCCAGGTCCGCTGACAGGTGCCGCCCATCACGACGAGGTCGCCGTGGCCCAGCGGCCGGCGCACCGTCCTCTCCGCGCCGCCGCGCACCGGGCGCAGCAGCAGGTCACGGGGTGCGCCCACGGAGAGGATGGCGACCATGGTGTTCTCGCGGGCACCCCGGCCGATCCGGTCCCCGTGCCAGGCGACGCTGTCCCGGCCGTCGCGGTAGTAGCAGAGGCCGGCCGTGGTGAAGGGTTCGCCGAGTTCCTCGGCGTAGTGCGCGCTGAGCGATTCCCGCGCCTCGGCCAGGACCGGGTGCGGGAGTACGTCGTCCCGGCCGTAGTACGCGAGCAGTCGCGGAACGTCGACGACGTTGTCGTACATCTTCCGTTGCTCGGCCCGCCACGGGACCTCGGCGGCGAGCTGTTCGAAGAGGGTGTCGGAGCCTGCCAGCCAGCCGGGCAGCACGTCGATCCAGGCGCCGGAGCCGAGCTCGGTACGGGCGACTCCGTCGAGGGGGCCGAGGCTCAGGCGGTCGGTCTGGTCGAAGAGCGAGGACTGGAGGTGCGTGCTCATGGATCCAGCGTACTCCTTATTCGAATACCTGTTCCCATCCCGGGAGGGGCCTCATGGCGCGAGGACGGCTTCCTCGACCTCTTTCGATACACCGGTGTATCGGATACATTCCCGTATCGAATGGAGGCAGGCCCGTGGACGCAGTGCGACGAGTGACGAAACGCCGGGTGCGCACCCGTGCCAACCTGCTCGACGCCGCCTTCGCCGTGTTCGCAGCCAAGGGCTTCGGGCGGGTCTCCATCGAGGAGGTCTGCGAGGCCGCCGGGTACAGCAGGGGCGCCTTCTACTCGAACTTCGACAGCCTCGACGAACTGTTCTTCGCGCTCTACCGGGAACGCGCCGACCTGATCGCCGACCAGGTCTCCGGCGCGCTGGCCCTCGACGGGCCCGACCTCGACGTGCCCGCCGCCGTGGACCGGGTCACCGAGGTGCTGCTCCTCGACCGGGACTGGCTGCTGGTGAAGACGGACTTCCTGGTGCACGCCGCCCGGGAACCGGCCGTCGCCGAGAGCCTCCTCGAACACCGGGCGCGGCTGCGCGAGGCGATCAAGGAACGGCTCGCCCGCGCGCGGGGCCACACCGAACTGCCCGCCGTGCTCGCCGGCCTCGACGGTGCCGCCCACGCCGTCGTCGCCGCGTACGACGGGGTCACCACCCAACTGCTCCTGGACCGGGACGTCGAACGTGCCCGGGCCTGGCTGAAGCAACTGCTCACCGCGCTGCTGACCGACGGCAGCGACACCACCGTATGAGGAAGGGACGGTCGCCATGGATGCCGACGTCATCGTCGTCGGAGCCGGACTCGCCGGCCTGGTCGCCGCGCACGAACTGACCAGCCGGGGCCGCCGGGTCGCGCTGGTGGACCAGGAGAACGCCGCCAACCTCGGCGGGCAGGCCTTCTGGTCCTTCGGCGGGCTCTTCATCGTGGACTCCCCGGAGCAGCGGCGGCTCGGCATCAAGGACTCCTTCGACCTGGCCTGGAGCGACTGGCAGGGCAGCGCCGGCTTCGACCGGGTCGAGGACGAGGACTCCTGGGCGGTGCGCTGGGCGCGTGCCTACGTCGAGTTCGCGGCCGGCGAGAAGCGGTCCTGGCTGGAGGGGCACGGCATCAAGTTCCTGCCCACGGTCGGCTGGGCCGAGCGCGGTGACCTGCGTGCCCATGGTCACGGCAACTCCGTGCCGCGCTTCCACATCGCCTGGGGCACCGGCACCGGCGTGGTCGAGCCCTTCGTGAACCACGCCAAGCAGGCCGCCCGCGACGGACTGCTGACCTTCTACCACCGCCACCAGGTCGACGCCCTCGTCATCGAGGACGGCCAGGCCCGCGGCATACGCGGCACCGTCCTCGCCGAGGACAACTCCGCGCGCGGTGTGAAGTCCAACCGTGACCGCGTCGGCGACTTCGAACTCACCGCCCAGGCCGTCGTCGTCACCACCGGCGGCATCGGCGCCAACCACGACATCGTGCGCCGCTACTGGCCCGAGCGGCTCGGCACCCCGCCCGGTGAGATGGTCACCGGCGTCCCCGCCTACGTCGACGGCCGGATGCTCGACATCAGCGCCGAGGCGGGCGTACGGCTCGTCAACCGCGACCGTATGTGGCACTACACGGAGGGCATCCAGAACTGGGACCCGATCTGGCCCGGCCACGGCATCCGCATCCTCCCCGGCCCGTCCTCCCTGTGGTTCGACGCGCTGGGCCGCCGACTGCCCGACCCGTGCCTGCCCGGCTACGACACCCTCGGCACCCTCAAGCACCTGCGCACCACCGAGGACATCGCCGGGTACGACCACTCCTGGTTCATCCTCACCCAGAAGATCATCGAGAAGGAGTTCGCGCTGTCGGGCTCCGAGCAGAACCCCGACATCACCGCCAAGGACCGGGTCGGCTTCCTCAGGACGCGGGTGCTGGGCAAGGGGGCGCCGGGGCCGGTCGACGCGTTCCTGCGCAAGGGCGCCGACTTCGTGACCGCGCCCGGTCTGGAGGAACTGGTCGAGAAGATGAACGCCCTGACCGACAAGCCCCTCCTCGACGCGTCCGACATCCGCCGCCAGATCGAGGCCCGCGACCTCCAGATCGCCAACCCGTACAGCAAGGACGCCCAGGTCCAGGGCATCCGCAACGCCCGCCGCTACATCGGCGACAAGCTCGGCCGCGTCGCCACCCCGCACCGCATCCTCGACCCCGAGGCCGGCCCGCTCATCGGCGTCAAGCTGCACATCCTGACCCGCAAGACCCTCGGCGGCATCCAGACCGACCTGGACTCCCGCGCCCTGTCCGCCGACGGCACGCCGATCGAGGGCCTGTACGCGGCCGGCGAGGTGGCCGGCTTCGGCGGCGGCGGCGTCCACGGCTACAACGCCCTGGAGGGCACGTTCCTCGGCGGCTGCCTCTTCTCGGGCCGCGCGGCGGGCCGGGCGGCGGCGAAGCAGACGGGGTGAGGCATGACTTGAGAGGCATGGCTTGAGGGGCGACGCGATCGGCGGTCGCCCCTGAGCGTCCGGCCGGCAGCCGCGTGACCGGGTCGCCCCTGCTTCCGTAGCCGGGTGATCGGGTCCGTCACCCCAACAGCCGCAGGAGCACGGCCGCGTGGCTCTCCTGCGGGGTCTTCGCGGACGTCAGCAGGGTCACCGGACCCTTGTTCGCCAACTCGTGGACGTGGGCGAGGAGTTCGGCCGCCTCGGGTGCGGCCAGCTCTGCCTCGTAGCGGCGCGCGAACTCCTCGTACGAGCCCTCGCCCGCGTGGTACCAGCGGCGCAGCTCGGTCGACGGGGTCATGGCCTTGGGCCACTCGTCCACCCGGGCCGCGTCCTTCGACAGGCCGCGCGGCCACAGCCGGTCGACCAGGACACGG
>JABFXD010000182.1 GCA_013361925.1 Streptomyces sp.
GGGTTCACTCGAACGGGTTTGCCGAGGCGGAACGAGCGCTCACAGGTCGGCCGTTCATCATTCGTACGCGCACACAACTCGGCGCACTGAGAGGGGGCGGCAGCCGCAGTGACCAACATCCCCGAGACCGGTCGGACTCCACGGGTCCAGATCAGGCTCATCGTGATCCAGATCCTCGTCCTGTCCCTCCTCGGCACCCTCGGCGGGCGCCTGTGGTACCTCCAGATCCGCGAGGGCGACGAATACGCCAAGGAGGCGTCGGGCAACCACGTCCAGCAGGTCGTCGAGCCCGCCGTCCGCGGCTCGATCCTGGACGCGCGCGGTGTGCCGATCGCGGACAACGAGACCCGGCTGGTGGTCTCCGCCTCCCGCACGGACCTGCTGAAGATGAAGGACGACGGCAAGGCCGTCCTCACCAAGCTGGCCAAGGTCCTCGGCATGAAGCCCGCGGAGGTCATGCAGAAGGTCCGCCTCTGCGACGCCAAGACCCCGCAACCCTGCTGGAACGGCTCGCCGTACCAGCCGATCCCCATCACCGACGAGGCCACCGCCAAGCAGGCCCTGCAGATCCGCGAGCGCGCCGAGGACTTCCCCGGCATCACCGCCGAACCCGAGGCCGTGCGCCGCTACCCGAGCCCCGGCAACGCCAACACCGCCCAGGTCCTCGGCTATCTCTCCCCGGTCACCGACGAGGAGATCACCAAGGCCCAGGACACCGACTCGCCCTATCTGCGCTCCGACCAGGTCGGCCGCTCGGGGCTTGAGCGGGAGTACGACAAGGAACTGCGCGGCAAGGCCGGCGTCACCCGCTACGAGGTCGACAACCTCGGCCGCGTCATCGGCCAGGCCGAGGCGGACGAGGCCCAGCCCGGAGCCAACCTCGTCACCAGCATCGACTCCCGCGTCCAGCGCGTCGCCGAGTACGAGCTGAACGACGCGATGAAGGAAGCCCGCAAGCAGTTCGACGACAACACCGGCGAGAACTACAAGGCGGACTCCGGTGCCGTCGTCGTCATGGAGGCCAAGACCGGCCGCATCGTCGCCATGGCGTCCAACCCGAGCTACGACCCCAACGCCTGGGTCGGCGGCATCTCCGCCAAGGACTACAAGAAGCTGACGGGCAAGAGCTCCAACTACCCGCTGCTCAACCGGGCCATCCAGGGCCAGTCGGCGCCCGGCTCCACCTTCAAGGTGATCTCCACGGCCGCCGCCGTCGAGGCCGGCTACGACTTCGACGGCCGCTACCCCTGCACGAGCTCCTACTCGGTGGGCGGCCAGGTCTTCAAGAACTTCGAGTCGGAGAACTTCGGCCCCATCAACCTCGGCCGCGCGCTGGAGGTGTCCTGCGACACCGTCTTCTACGGCCTCGCCCACAAGGAGTGGCAGCGGGACGGCGGCATCAACCCGAAGAAGGGCGAGCCGAACGACTACTTCTTCAAGGCCGCCCACCAGTTCGGCCTCGGCAAGACCACCGGCATCGACCTGCCCAACGAGGTCACCGGCCGCGTCCCCGACCGCCAGTGGAAGCAGGCGTACTGGGAGGCCAACAAGGACGCCTGGTGCAAGACCGGCAAGAAGGACGGCACGTACGTCGAGAAGATCTCCTACGAGAACTGCCTCGAAGGCAACAAGATGCGTGCCGGTGACGAGATCAACTACTCCATCGGCCAGGGCGACACCATGGTCACCCCGATCCAGATGGCCACGATCTACGCGGCGATCTCCAACGGCGGCACCCTGTACAACCCGACGGTCGGCAAGGCCATCGTCAGCGCCGACGGCAAGAGCGTCGACGAGATCGCGCCCAAGTCCCACGGCAAGCTGCCCATAAGCAAGACCACGCTGGCCAAGATGGACGACGCCCTCGCGGGCGTGGCCACCCGCGGTACGGCCGCCTGGCGCTTCGCCCAGGTCGGCTGGCCGCAGGACAAGATCCCGATGCACGCCAAGACCGGTACGGCCGAGGTCTACGGCAAGCAGACGACGTCCTGGTTCGCCACGTACACCAAGGACTACTCGATCGTGATGACGATCTCCCAGGGTGGTACGGGCTCCGGCGCCTCGGGTCCGGCCGTCCGCAACATCTACGACGCGCTGTACGGCGTCGCCGACGACGGCACCATCACCAAGAAGAACGCGCTGCTGCCCACCCCGCAGAAGAGCCTGCCGAAGGTCCGCACGGACGGCACCATCAAGTCGCCGAAGGTCGCCAAGGACCCGGCCAAGGAGCAGCGGGTGAACCAGCAGGGCGCTCCCAAGCCCGACGAGACCACGCTGGCGGCGACCGTCGAGAAGCCGGCCACAGGCAACCGCAACACCCGCAGGCGGCGCCGGAAGCGCGGAAGCCGGAGGATGTGCACATGACCGGCAACAGCTTCTCCGTCTCCGGGTACGGCCCCGAACGCGCGGGCTGGACGCGGCTGTTCGCCCGTGACTCGCTGGCCCGCCGGCTGGACTGGCCGATACTGTTCGCGGCCCTCGCCCTGTCGGGGATCGGCTCGCTGCTGGTCTTCTCGGCCACCCGCAACCGCACCGAGATCAACCAGGGCGACCAGTACTACTTCCTGATCCGGCACATCATGAACACCGGCATCGGGTTCGCCCTGATGATCGGCACGGTCTGGCTCGGCCACCGCGCCCTGAGAACGGCCGTGCCGATCCTCTACGGCGCCTCGGTGTTCCTGATCCTGATGGTGCTCACCCCGCTGGGCTCCACGGTCAACGGCGCCCACTCCTGGATCGTGCTCGGCGGCGGCTTCTCCCTCCAGCCCTCGGAGTTCGTGAAGATCACGATCATCCTGGGCATGGCGATGCTGCTGGCGGCGCGGGTCGACGCGGGAGACAAGCCCTACCCGGACCACCGGACCGTGCTCCAAGCCCTGGGCCTGGCCGCCGTACCGATGCTGGTCGTCATGCTGATGCCCGACCTCGGGTCGGTCATGGTCATGGTCATCATCGTGCTGGGCGTGCTGCTCGCCTCCGGCGCCTCCAACCGATGGGTCTTCGGACTGCTCGGCACCGGGGCGATGGGCGCGATCGCGGTCTGGCAGCTCGGCATCCTGGACGACTACCAGATCGCCCGCTTCGCCGCCTTCGCCAACCCCAGCCTCGACCCGGCCGGCGTCGGCTACAACACCAACCAGGCGCGGATCGCGATCGGTTCGGGCGGTCTGACCGGCTCGGGCCTGTTCCACGGCTCGCAGACCACCGGCCAGTTCGTGCCCGAGCAGCAGACCGACTTCGTCTTCACGGTCGCGGGCGAGGAACTCGGCTTCGTCGGCGCGGGCCTGATCATCATCCTGCTCGGCGTGGTGCTGTGGCGGGCCTGCCGGATCGCCCGGGAGACGACGGAGCTGTACGGCACGATCGTGGCCGCGGGGATCGTCGCCTGGTTCGCCTTCCAGTCCTTCGAGAACATCGGGATGACCCTGGGCATCATGCCGGTGACCGGCCTGCCGCTGCCGTTCGTGTCCTACGGCGGAACCTCCATGTTCGCGGTGTGGGTCGCGGTGGGCCTGTTGCAGTCGATCAAGGTGCAGCGGCCGATGTCGGCGTAGGGCCAGGTCTTTCGGCGCGTGCCTTTTACTACGGGGGAGTGGGATGTCCGAGGAGTACGTGGCCGTGTGCCCGGTCGACGAGGAGCTGGCCGACCGGCTGCTGGCCCTGGCCGAGCTGGACCTGACCGACGCCGACACGGTCGGGGCCCGGCTCGGCGAGGCCGGGTGGCCCGACTGGTCGGAGGCGGTCAGCGGTCCGGCGTACGAGGAGACACCCGACGTCCCCGAGGCCACCCATGTCAGCCCGCACGGCCACTTCGTCACCGCCGACGGCGACGGCACGCTCCATCTGCCCTTCGCCTACCTCTACACCGTCGACGGCGGCCTGCTCGACGAGGACATCTGGGGCCCGGTCCCCGGCTGGACCAGCCAGGAGGGCGCCTGGCGGCCGGAGTTCGACGCCCACCACGCCACCGTCGTCCAGCGCTTCACCGACCGCCTCGGCCTGCCGCACCACGACATACGCCAGCCCAGGTACCACACCCGTTACGTCAGCTGGCGCCTGGAGCACAACGTACTGATCGTCGGACAGGGCCCCGAGCCGCTGTCGTACGACCAGTTCGAGGACGCCCATGTCCTCCTGCTGTCCCGCACGGCGAAGGACGCGCCGTTCTCGGACAGCGAGGCGATGCGGGCGCTGCTCACCTCCTGATTCCCCGGAGTTTCCCGGGGATTCGGCGTCGGCGCCCTCTGCCGCCCCGCCCTGACTCCGTCTAGATTCGGGTCATGGCGGACACAAAGCGCGAGATCGAGCGGAAGTACGAGTCCGACGACAGCGGACTGCCCGACCTCACCGGCGTCGCCGGGGTCGCGGCCGTCATCGACAAGGGTGTCGCACACCTGGACGCCACCTACTACGACACCCACGACGAGCGCCTCGCCGCGTCCTCGATCACCCTGCGCCGCCGCACCGGTGGCACCGACGCCGGCTGGCACCTGAAGTTCCCCGTCGCACCCGGCGTACGGGACGAGATCCAGGCGCCCCTGTCCGACACCGTGCCCCGCGTCCTCGCCGGACTCCTCCGCTCCCGGGTCCGGGATGCCGAGCTGCGGCCCGTCGTCCGGCTCCGCTCCGACCGGGACGTCCGTCATCTCGTCGACGCCGAGGGCGTACTCCTGGCCGAGGCGAGTGTGGACGCCGTACGCGCGGAACGGCTCACCGAGGGCGGCGGCACCGTCCAGTGGACCGAGATCGAGATCGAGCTCGCCGACGGCGGCGACCCCGGCTTCCTCGACAAGGTGGAGAAACGGCTGCGGAAGGCGGGCGTACGGCCGTC
>JABFXD010000974.1 GCA_013361925.1 Streptomyces sp.
CCGGTCGCCGGGGTGCGGGAGACGGTCGTGCGGGTGAAGGCGCCGTTGCCGGAGTCGGCGGGGCCGCGGCCGGCCGCGTGCGACTGGCTGTCGTATCTGCGCTACCGCGCCGCCGACGGGCCGGCCGCCGCGGCCGACGCCGACCGGATCCTGGTCGCCCAGCCGGGCATCCTGGAGGGGGCGGGGGCGTTCGACAGTGTCGCGAGGAACGCGGTGACGGCCGCCGCCGCCCGCGGCCGGCACATCGAGTTCTGGGCCCTGGACCGGCGTTCCAACTGCCTGGAGGACCGCACCGGCATCGCCTCCGGCGACCAGCACACGGCCGTCGACTACTACTACCGAGGCGAGCAGGTCGCCGGACGTACCTTCGACGGGTACGCCGACAACGGTCAGTTGGGGTGGATGGCGCGGCTCGGCATCGAGCAGACCGTCCGGGACGAGTACGACCTGCTGACCAGCGAACTGCCCGACCAGAGCGTGCGCGAACGCAAGGTGCTGTGCGGCGGGCACTCGCTCGGCGGCGTCGTCACCGGCTACTTCGCCACCGCCGACTTCGACGGGAACCCGGCCACCACGGCCGACGCCGGACACCGCCAGTGCGCGGGCTACTTCGCCCTCGACACCACCGTCTCCACCTCGCTGGCCGACCTCAGCGGCAGCATCCCCGACGACACCAACCTCCCCGATGTGGGCCTCGGTCACGGCGTCGTACAGGCCGGCCTCGACAGCGGCGTGCTGCCCCGCGCCCTGTCCGCCCCGGTGCTGCTCAACCCCGAGACCATGACCCTCCTCGCCATCGCGGGCCTCGGCGCCCTCGAAGCCCCCGGAGCCGAGGCGGACCTGCCCCGCTACCTCCCCGCCAACCTCAACATCGAGGCCACCAACCGCTTCCTGTTCTCCAAGGACACCCCCACCTTCGTCACCGGCTCACCCGGCGTGAAGGACTTCCGGCTCACCAACGATGCTGTGCTCGGCGCCCTGCTCGACGACAACTCCGTGCCTCTGGCGTTCCTCCAGAGCAGTGTCGGCTTCTTCGACGGCGGACCGGTCGTCGACAAGAACTTCCCCGTCGCCAACGGGAGTTCGCGGCAGCCCGGGCTGTTCGGCGTCGACTACAAGGCGATCCCGGACCGTCCGCACGGGCCGCTGTACACATGGCGGAATTACGACCGTGTCGGCGCCGCCGACGACCCCGGGTACCGGTCGGCCGACGGCACCCCGTTCACCGCCGCCGGCAAGGAGGTCACCGACCTCCGGGAGCTGGCCCGCAGTCTGGCCGAGCAGCCGCTCGACTTCACCGAGCAGTACTTCCCCACCAAGCTCGTCACCGACCTCGAACTCGCCGGCTCCCCGCAGGTGAAGAAGCTCCTCGCGCATCCCGAAGGGATCACCGCCCACCCCACCCTCACCGTCCTCGCGGGCGACGGACTGCTCGCGGGTCGCGTTCCGGACGACCTGCACCCGCTCATCGCCCCCGGCTACCAGCACCTCGACGTACTCACCGCCGCCCCCGTACAGAACGACGGCCGCCCCGAGGTCGTCTCCAGCGGACTCGCACGGTTCGCCGAGAGCCTCGACTGACCGTCGGCGAGGCATACGTGGGGCCCGGGAGGAGCAACTCCTCCCGGGCCCCTTATCGCTGCGTCGGGCTCAGACCCTGCCCGCGGCGAACGTGGCCGCCGCGTCGGCGTTCGCCGTGTAGCCCAGATGCGCCCCGACGTCGCTCCCGCCGCTCTCGCAGACAGGGTCGCCCGTGGCGCAGAAGTCGATCGTGCGGCTCTGGTAGACGCCGGTGACGCTCTTGCCGAGGGCCCGGATCGGGTTGCCGAACAGCAGCACGGCGGCGACCTTCGGCTCGACCGCGGTCGGCAGGGTGGCGACGATGGGACTGCCGACCACCGCGCCCTCACTGCTGATGCCGATGGAGTTGTCGACGACGTTCGCGCCCTGCGAATAGCCGACGAGGACGAAACGCTGGTTCGGACAGGCGGCGGCCTGTTGCCTGACGTGATTCACCAGATCCGCGTTGCCCTGTGCCGCCGACGTCAGGGAGAGGTCCGCCGGGTAGTTCACCTTGTAGCTGGAGAGGGTCTTTCCGGTGATTTTCTTCTGGAGCGCGGAATACACGGGGTCACCGACGATGAAGCCGAGCGTGCCCGGCTCGAACGTGCCGCGGGCCGCGACGACGTCGATGTCCGTGCAGGCCGCGGCTGATGCCGCGGGTGCGGTGAGGGTGACGACGCCGGCTCCGCCGAGCAGCGAGAGCGCGGCCAGGCATACACGGATACGCATGGAATTCCTCCGCGATGGGGGGCGCGGGATGCGCCTGCGAAAGGGGACTTCCTCAACGTATTCGTGATGCTTGAAAGGGTGTTATGGACGCGATTATGGAAGCGGTGCGATTTTTTATTGCGGGGTGAGTGCCGGAATTCAGTCCGGTCGCGGGTGTGTGGATTCCGCGCGCAGGGCCAGGATCATCTCCAGGCGGGCGTCCGGATCGTGCAGGGCGTCGCCGAACAGCTTCTCCAGCTGGCGCAGGCGGTAGCGGACCGTCTGCGGATGGACGTGCAGCCGGGCGGCGACGTCCGGGACGTTGCTGCCGCTGAGCAGCCAGGCCAGCAGCGTCTCGCTGAGCCGTGCGCGCTGCCCCGTCGACACCGTCTCCAGCGGGGCGAGGGCGCGGGCCCCCAACTGGCCGAGCAGCGGCTCGTCGGCGTGCAGCAGCAGGGTCGACAGATGGTCGGCGCAGCGCACCACGTCCTGCCGCGGGAGGATGCCACGCCCCATCAGCCCGAGCGCCCGGGTCGCCCACCGCAGCGACTGCGCCGCCTCGTCGAGCGGCACCGTCGGACCGATGGCCGCCGGACGCCCGCGTAACGCGAGGGTGAAGCTGCGGCCCGCCCACCGGCCGGAGCCGTCGGGATCGGGCACCAGCATGCGCGGCGGCCGGGACTCCATGTCCACCAGCGCCCCCGACGAGGCCAGCGGCCGGTCCGCCTCGCGCTGGTCGGGGGCGCCGGCGAGCACCACGACGGCGACGTGCCGGGGCACCGTCCACCGCGCGCCGTGCGCCAGCTTCCGCACCGCCTCCGGGGCCACCGGGCCCGTACCCAGCAGCAGTTCGAGCAGCCGCCGGCGACGCCGCTCCAACTCGTCCGTGCTGCGCAGCTGGCCTTCCGAGTAGCCCGCCGCGGCGGCCTCGGCGACCTCGTGCACCGTCTGGAACGCCAGTTCGCCCAGCGCGGCCACGACGGTCGAGTCCAGCCCGAGGGTCTCCGCGGTGCGGCCCATGCAGCGCCAGGCGTGCATGCCGCCGACGCGCAGGGCGGACTGGAGCACGTCCAGGCTGCGGCCCTCCCGGGCCACGCCACGTCCCAGGGCGTAGTACGTCGCGGCGATCGACTCCCCGTCGTCGCGCGGGTCGGCGATGTGGTCCACGAACAGGGTGAGCGCCTGCACCACCCCGGCCCGCAGGTTTCTGCCGTAGGGCCCGTCGGGCGGCTGGGCGTACTCGGGCACCTGGCGGCGGACCTCCTCCTCCACCTGGTCGGCGACGGCGGTGAGTTGGGCGCGCAGCAGCTCGGCCAGCCCGGCCGGCACCTGGGTGGCCTCGGAACCGTTCGTGGGGTCGCGCGGGGTGGGGAACGCCATCGCGGACACTCCTTTCGCCCGGAGTCGGCCGGCCCGCGCGGTGTTGCCCGTGGGGCGAGGGGGACGTCCCGGGTTGGACGGGCGTCCCCTCCGTTCCGTTCCGTGCCCCCATGGCACCGACATCACTCCGGCACGCCCAGGGCACGGGCGAGCATCGGCCACGACGCGGTGAACTCCCCTTTCCAGTAGGCCCAGCTGTGCCCTCCGCCCGAGTAGAAGTGGCTGTCGACCGGGATGGCGAGCCGCGCCAGCGCGTCGGTGAAGGTGTGCGCGGACGGCCACAGGGCGCTCTCCAGCACACCCGGCAGTGGATCGCCGCCGCCCCCGAGCAGACCGCTGCCCTGGGAGACGTACAGGGAGGTGCCGCGCAGGCCGTCCGCGCGGGCGCGGGGATTGAAGTCCCGCCAGATGAGCAGGTTGAGGATCGGATTGCCCCACAGGGAGGCGGACGGGAGGTTCTCCCGGGCCACGATCGCGTCCACGATGGCGGGCACCCCGGGTGCGGTGGTGTCCAGGACGCCGCTGTAGGAGGCCGCGGCGGCGAACGCGCCGGGATGCCGGGCGGCGTGCGCCATCGCCCCGTACCCGCCGGTCGAGACACCGGCCACGGCCCGCACACCGGAGGCCCGGTAGTCCCGGGCGAGCAGCGCGGGGACCTCCGTCATCTGGAAGGCCTCGTAGTCGGAGCCGTCGCGCCACACGCTGGGAATGCCGGTCGGCCCCGCGTCCGGCATCGCCACGATCAGCTCGCGGCCCTCGGTGAACGCCTCGATGTCCGTCTCCCGCGTCCAGGACGTGTAGTCGTCGTGGGCGCCGTGCAGGAGATACAGGACCGGATACGTCCGTGTCGGCTGCGTGCCGAAACCCGACGGCAGGATCAGCCGCACCGGCGCGCTGCGCCGCAGGGCGGCGGAGGGCACGGACACGTCGAACGTACGCGGCCCCACCTGGGTCGCCGCCCGGGCGCGGCCGGTGCCGGTCGCGGTGCCGAACAGAACGGCCAGACCGGCGGCGGTCGCCGCCTTCGCGACGGTGCGCCGGGACACTCTGGTGATGCGGTCGGGCATGGCGGCTCCTCGGGTTTCCGGTTCAGCGAGCGGGGGCGCGCTCGGCGAGCGCCCGGTCCAGATGGGTGGCGATCTCGTCGACGCACGGCGGGTCGAGCAG
>JABFXD010000891.1 GCA_013361925.1 Streptomyces sp.
AGATCCGCGACAAGGCGCTGATCGCGCACGCCACGCAGATCGACCCCGACGGCGGCTGGTTCAAGGTCCCGATGGAGGTCCAGAAGGAGGTCTGGCCGACGGAGGAGTACGAGCTCGCGAAGTCCCTCGTCGATACCTCCCTCCCCGAGGACGACCTCTTCGCGGGCATCCGGGACAATGCCTGACATGAGCGCAAGCGTGAGCCTGGCAATGACGCATCTCGTCCCCCTCGCCAAGGAGGTGGACGAGAACAAGGTCACCCCCGGCGTCCTCGGCTTCATCGTCTTCGCGGTGATGGCCCTGGCGGTGTGGGGCCTGATGAAGTCGATGAGCCGGCAGCTGGGGAAGGTCGACTTCAAGGAGACCCCGGACCCGGAGGCCGAGACCGCGTCCGAGACGGCCTCGGCCAAGCCCGGCCAGAGCTGACCACGGTCCGGCGGGGTGGCGGTCAGTTCCTGGCCGCCACCGCCACCCCCATGACCTCCCGCGCATGCCGGTTCGGGACCATGCCCAGCCGCCATGCCTGCCAGCCGGACTCCAGGCTCACCCCCCGCTCCAGCAGGAGCAGATACGCCTCGATGTAGTCGTCGAGCTTCTCGTCCCGGGACGGATGGCCGCCCCGGGACAGCTGGGACAGCTCCTCCTGCGCGACCGCCGTGCCGATCTCCATGCCGCCCGGGGCCGCGTAGGGGAGCAGGGTGCAGCGCAGGAAGCGGGCCCAGTCCTCGCCGCGGCGGTCGCCGTACGAGGTGAACAGGCCGATCGCCTCGTCGCACAGGGCGAGCGCCTGCGGGGTGCGGGCGTTGCCCGCGTCCACCACGGCCAGCTCCAGACAGGTCCACGCCTCGCCGTGGGCGACGCCGATCCGCTGGAAGTCCGCGCGGGCGTCGACGAGGAGCTGACGGGCGAAGCCGGAGTTGCGGAGCGAGCCGGTCTGGGCCGCGCGCTGGTCCCTCGTGGCGCGCGCCGAGTGGTGCCGGGCACAGGCCAGGCCGTAGACGTCACGGATGCGGGAGAACATCGTCCGGGAGCGTTCCAGCTCGCGTACCGCCAGGTCCAGGTTGCCGGTCTCCTCCAGGGCCTGGCCCAGGTAGTAGACGGACCAGGCCTCGCCGCGCGCGTCCTCGTTCTCGCGGTGCCGGGACGCCGCCTGGCGCAGACCGTCCACCGCCGACGAGGGGTCGCCGGCGACGAGCCGGGCGCGCGCCAGCTGGGTCAGGGCCCAGGCCTCGCCGCGGGCGTCGCGGGTGCGGCCGTAGAGATCCAGGGCCGTGCGCAGTTCCTGTTCGGCTCGCGGTACGTCGCCCATGCGCAGGGCCAGCTGGCCGAGCTGGAAGTGGGCCCAGGCCTCGCCGTGCACGGACTCGCCCGCGTGGTGCAGGACCAGGGACTGGGTGAGCAGGTCCATGGCCTCGGTCAGATGGGCCCGGTCGCGTTCCACGGCCGCCAGAGCGTGCATCGTCCAGGCCCGGTCCGTCGCCAGCTCGGGGGCCGCCTGGAGGTCCAGGGCCTCGTGCAGCCGGGCCGCCGCCTCCGTCAGGTTGCCCTGGTGGTGCAGGGTGATGCCGAGGGAGCAGAGGGCTCGCGCGGCACCCGCGTCGTGGTGGGCCTCCATGTAGAGGTCGACCACTGAGGTCAGCGTCGTGCGCGCCTTGTCCAGCTCGCCCAGCTGACGGGCCGCGATACCCGTGCGCCACTGGACGGAACGGACCAGGAGACCCTGGTCGACCGCCTGCGCCAGCTCGCTGATCTCACCCAGGCGGTAGAGATCGCCGCGCAGCAGGCAGTAGTCGCACAGCGCGCCCAGGAGGTTCAGCACCGCCGCCTGGTTCACGCCCTCCGCGTGCCGCAGCGTCGAGGTGATGAAGCTCGACTCGTCGTCCAGCCAGCGCAGCGCCTCGTCCAGCGAGGTGAAGCCGTGCGGGGAGAAGCGGTCCGAGCGGGTCGACATGTTGCCGTCGACCAGGCGCAGCACCGAGTCGGCGAGCTCGGCGTAGTTCACGATGAGACGTTCCTGCGCCGCCGTACGCTCCGCCGGTTCCTCCTCGTCCAGAAGGCGGGCCTGGGCGAAGGCGCGGACCAGGTCGTGCAGGCGGTAGCGGTCACCGCGGACATGGTCGAGCAGACCCGCGCGGGAGAGCGCGACGAGCTGCCGGGTCGCCTCCGCCTGGTCCGTGGCGAGCAGCGCCGCGGCGGCCGCCGCGCCCAGGGAGGCCCGGCCCGCCAGCGCCAGGCGGCGCAGCAGCCGGCGGGCCGGTTCCGACTGGTCGGTGTAGCGCAGCCACAGCACCCGCTCGATCGGCTCCACCGGGCCGTACGCGCCCAGGTCCGAGGCCAGTTGACGCGGTGAACGCGGGCCGAGCGACGAACCCGCGATGCGCAGCGCGAGCGGCAGACCGCCGCACAGCTCCCTGATCCGGTCGGCGGACTCGGCGTCGTACGGCGCGGTCTTGTCCTGCGCGGACGCGGCGAGCAGTTCCTCCCCGCCCGCCGGATCCAGTGCCTCCACCGGGAGGTGGTGCACCCAGGCCGGAAGGTCGGCGGGCAGCTTCAGCGGGACCCGGCTGGTGACCAGGACCAGGCTGTCGGAGCGCTCGGGGACGAGCGTGCGGACCTGCTCGGGGTCCGAGGCGTCGTCCAGGACGACCGTCACCGGCAGGCCCGTCAGATGCTGGTGGTACAGCTCGCTCAGCCGCTTGACCTGCTGGTCGGGGGAGGAACGCTCCCGGAACAGCAGCTGCTCGCGGGGCGCGCCGAGCCGGTTCAGCAGATGCAGCAGCGCGTCACGGGTGGGCAGCGGCGGCTCCTCCGGGCTGTCACCGCGCAGGTCCACCACGCACGCGCCCCGGAAGTGGTCCCGCAGATCGTGAGCGGCGTGCAGCGCGAGCGTCGAACGGCCGCTGCCGGACGGGCCGTGCAGCACCACCACCGTCGGGCGGGTCTCCGTGCTCGCCCGCGCCGACTGCACCCAGTGTCTGATCCGGCCCACCTCCTGCCGTCGGCCCGCGAACGCGGCCACCGGCTCCGGGAGTTGGCCGAACGACTGCTCCAGCACGTTCCGCCCGCGGGCCGCCGCGCTCTTGTCGGCGCCCTTCAGCCGCGGCCCCGTCTTCTTCGGCCCGGTCGACGCGCTCCGCACCCGCTGCTGATCCAGGAACGGCCTGATGCCCCGCACCTCAAGGGCGGTCAGCCACGACAGCCTGAGCTGCTCGGGCCCGCCCGGCTGACTCGCCGCGCCCGCCTGGTGGTGCGCGGCCGGCAGATGCGACCCGGCGACCTTCACCACGGTCGCCGCCGCCCCCACCACCCCGACGGTCACCCCGGCACCGAGGGCCGTCCCCGCGCCGGTCCCCAGCACCAGGTCGGCGACGACGGCGGCCGTAGCGGCAACCCCGGCCACCAGCAACGGAGTTCCGCCGCCCTCCTTCGCGTACCGCTGCCCGAACGTCAGCTGCCCGGCCGCCGCCTCGTCCAGCGCGCGCGTGTACGCCTCGTACTCCTCGGTGGCCGTCTCGGCCATGGCGTCCAGTGCGCCGCGCGCCCGTGACAGCAGCACACCCCCGTCGATGCGCCCGCCCGACCGCCGCACCTCCTCCTCCACGGCCCGGGCCACCAGCCGCTCGGCCTCCACCCGATGGCTGTCCCGCATGTCTCGTCCCCCTCCGACGACAACGGTGTTCTTGGTCAAGTGTGCTGCCGTCGGGGCGCTGTGGGGAGAGGGCCGGAGGATCACCTTCTGCGACACGCCTGCCGCGTGACGGCCGGGGTACTGCGGCAGGATGGACCCCATGCCGAACCGACTGGCCCAAGAGACGTCCCCCTACCTCCTCCAGCACGCGGACAACCCCGTCGACTGGTGGCCGTGGTCAGGCGAGGCCTTCGAGGAGGCGCGCAAGAGCGGCAAACCCGTACTGCTCAGCGTCGGGTACTCCAGCTGCCACTGGTGCCATGTGATGGCTCACGAGTCCTTCGAGGACCAGGAGACCGCCGACTACCTCAACGCCCACTTCGTCAACATCAAGGTCGACCGTGAGGAACGCCCCGACGTCGACGCCGTCTACATGGAGGCCGTGCAGGCCGCCACCGGGCAGGGTGGGTGGCCGATGACCGTGTTTCTGACGCCGGACGCCGAGCCCTTCTACTTCGGTACCTACTTCCCGCCCGCGCCCCGGCACGGGATGCCGTCGTTCCGGCAGGTGCTGGAGGGGGTGCGCGGGGCGTGGACCGACCGGCGGGACGAGGTCGCCGAGGTGGCGGAGAAGATCGTGCGGGACCTCGCCGGGCGGGAGATCTCGTACGGCGACGCGCAGGCGCCCGGCGAGGAGGAGCTGGCGGGGGCGCTGCTCGGGCTGACGCGGGAGTACGACCCGCAACGCGGGGGATTCGGCGGGGCGCCCAAGTTTCCGCCGTCCATGGTCGTGGAGTTCCTGCTGCGGCATCATGCCCGGACCGGGGCCGAGGGTGCCTTGCAGATGGCGGCGGACACGTGTGAGCGGATGGCGCGGGGCGGGATCTACGACCAGCTGGGGGGCGGGTTCGCGCGGTACTCCGTCGATCGGGAGTGGGTCGTGCCCCACTTCGAGAAGATGCTCTACGACAACGCGCTGCTGTGCCGTGTCTACGCTCACCTCTGGCGGGCCACCGGCTCCGAGCTCGCCCGCCGTGTCGCTCTGGAGACCGCCGACTTCATGGTGCGGGAGCTGCGGACCGCCGAGGGCGGGTTCGCCTCCGCGCTCGACGCCGACAGTGATGACGGGAGCGGGAAGCACGTCGAGGGGGCGTACTACGTGTGGACGCCCGCGCAGCTCGTCGAGGTG
>JABFXD010000478.1 GCA_013361925.1 Streptomyces sp.
GAGGAGTTGCTTGCCGGGGTGCGCCCACATGAAGCCGAGGTAGGCGCGGTGGGTGGCGCGCTGCTGCCACCAGTCGCCCGGCATCTTCGACACCAGGGACCGCTTGCCGTGCACCACCTCGTCGTGGGAGATCGGAAGCACGTAGTTCTCGCTGTACGCGTAGACCATCGAGAACGTCATCTCGTGGTGGTGGTACTTGCGGTGCACCGGTTCGTGCTGGACGTAGCCGAGCGAGTCGTGCATCCAGCCCATGTTCCACTTCAGGCCGAAACCGAGGCCGCCGAAGCCGCCCGGACCGATGTGGTGGGTGGCCCGGGTGACACCGTCCCAGGCCGTGGACTCCTCGGCGATGGTGACCACGCCCGGGGCCCGTCGGTACACGGTCGCGTTCATCTCCTGGAGGAACGCCACGGCGTCGAGGTTCTCCCGGCCGCCGTGCTCGTTGGGCAGCCACTGGCCCGGTTCGCGCGAGTAGTCCAGGTAGAGCATGGACGCCACCGCGTCCACCCGCAGCCCGTCGATATGGAACTCCTCGCACCAGTAAAGGGCGTTGGCGACCAGGAAGTTGCGCACCTCACGGCGGCCGAAGTCGAACTCCAGGGTGCCCCAGTCGGGGTGGGCGGAGCGGAGCGGGTCCGCGTGCTCGTACAGCGGCCGACCGTCGAACTCGGCCAACGCCCAGTCGTCGCGCGGGAAGTGGGCCGGGACCCAGTCCATCAGCACGCCGATCCCGGCCTGGTGCAGGGCGTCGACGAGGAACTTGAAGTCGTCGGGGGTGCCGAGGCGGGCGGTCGGGGCGTAGAACCCGGTGACCTGGTAGCCCCAGGAGCCGCCGAAGGGATGCTCGGCGACCGGCATCAGCTCGACGTGTGTGAAGCCGAGGTCCTTGACGTACGCCGGGAGCTGTTCGGCGAGTTGACGATAGGTCAGGCCGGGTCGCCAGGAGGCGAGATGGACCTCGTACACCGAGAACGGCGCCTCGTGCGCGGGGACGGCCGCCCGGGACTCCAGCCAGGCCGCGTCCTGCCACACATGGTGCGAGGCGTGCACGATGGACGACGTCTCGGGTGGGACCTGGGTGCGGCGGGCCAGCGGGTCGGCCCGCAGGGTCCTCGAACCGTCCGGACGCGTGATCGCGAACTTGTACAGCTCGCCCTCGCCGATGCCGGGCACGAACAGCTCCCAGACGCCGGAGCCGCCCAGCGAGCGCATCGGATGGCCCGTGCCGTCCCAGAAGTTGAAGGTGCCGGCCAGGCTGACGCCGCGGGCGTTCGGCGCCCACACCGTGAAGCGGGTGCCGGTCACGCCCTGGTGGGTCATGGGCTCGGCGCCGAGCGCCCGCCACAGTTCCTCGTGCCGCCCCTCGCCGATCAGATGCAGATCCAGTTCGCCGAGGGCGGGCAGGAAGCCGTACGCGTCCTCGATCTCCTGTTCCGAGCCCTCGTACGTCACCAGCAGCCGGTAGGCCGGGACCTCCTGGAGCGGGAGGAGACCGCTGAAGAACCCGTCCCCGTCGTCGTGCAGCTCGGCGCGCAGGTTGTCGGCGAGGACGGTGACGGAGAGGGCGTAC
The DNA here is from genome assembly GCA_013361925.1 of Streptomyces sp. Classification (GTDB taxonomy): domain Bacteria; phylum Actinomycetota; class Actinomycetes; order Streptomycetales; family Streptomycetaceae; genus Streptomyces. The sequence goes on from JABFXD010000478.1 coordinate 1,571, forward strand.
GGCCTGAAGGCGCGGAAGGCCGTGCCGCCGGGTACCGGGTGGGCGCCGAGGACGGAGTGCGGGTCGTGGTGGGTGGCGGAGAGGAGACGGTCGCGGTCGTCCGCGCCGATGGCGGGGGAGACGGGGGCCTCCGGCAGGGGGGCGGGCCTCGGGGCGACGGTCTTCTTCGCTTTCGCGGTGGTCTTCTCAGCTGCTGCTTTCTTGGCTGTCGCCTTCTTGGCTGTCGCCTTCTTGGCCGTGGCTTTCTTGGCCGTCGCCTTCTTGGCTATGGCCTCCTTGGCTGTTGCCTTCTTCGCGGCCGCCTTCTTCGCTGTCGCTTTCTTCTTCGGGTCCGATCCGCTGGGCGTGGGCGGAGTCACGGGGGAGCCTCCTCGGCGAGCGTGAAGTCAGAACAGGTCGGATGTGGCGTACCGCTCGATCGCCGCCAGCGGCACCGGCAGCCAGTCCGGGCGGTGCCTGGCCTCGTAGACGACCTCGTAGATCGCCTTGTCCGTCTCGTACGCGCGCAGCAGGACCGGGTCGGTCCGCGGGTCCGCGCCGCTGACCTCGGCGTATCCGGAGCAGTACGCGGCCCGGCAGGCGTGGGCCCAGCCCGGCGCCGGCGGGTCGGCGGAGAGCGCCGCGTAGTCGAAGGAGCGGAGCATGCCGGCCACGTCCCGGGCGGGCGGCTGCGGCATCCGCCGCTCGGCCAGCGGCTTCGACGGCTCGCCCTCGAAGTCGATCAGCGACCACTGTCCGTCGGGCGAGCGCAGACACTGGCCGAGATGCAGATCGCCGTGGACGCGCTGCGCGGTCCAGGTACGGCCCTCCGCGGCCAGGTCGGCCAGCGCGCTGAACGCCGAGTGCAGCCCGGGGCCGTACGCCGCGAGCGCGGGCACCGCCTGGACGGCCGCGTCGAGGCGCTCGATCATGCCGTCGACCAGGAGGCGCAGTTGCGCGGCACCGAGCGTCACCGAGGGCAGGGCGGCGGCGAGCGCGGTGTGCACCTCGGCGGTGGCCCGCCCCAGCGCCCGCGCCTCCGCGCTGAAGTCCTCACCCTTGGCCAGCTCGCGCAGCGCCAGCTCCCAGCCGTCCGCCGCGCCCTTGACGAAGGGTTGCAGCACACCGAGGACGTACGACTCCCCGTCCAGCTCGGCGCTCATCCACGCCGTCGGTGCCGGTACCCGCGGGCAGCCCTCGCGGGCCAGCGCCAGCGGCAGCTCCAGGTCGGGGTTGACGCCCGGCACGACCCGGCGGAGCAGCTTGAGGATGAACGTATCTCCGTAGACGACCGACGTGTTCGACTGCTCGGCGGTCATCACGCGGGGCACCAGACCCGACCGGATCTCCTGGCCGGGGTCCCGTTCACAGCGGAGCCCGCCGATGCGGGTCCGGGAGCGCAGCGCCTCCAGGAGCACCTCGGCGGGCCGGGGGTCGTACAGGGCCTCGTACACCGTGCGTCCGGCGAGCGGGCCCTCTTCCACATGGCCGATCAGCGCGGGCGCGAGATGGGGTGGCAGCGCCTCGCGCACGCCTATGAGGAGCTGGTAGCAGTCCCAGGGCGCGGCCGGCTGATGGGCCTGGACGAGCAGGTGGTACAGGCCCAGCTTGCGGTCGGCGGGCAGCAGTTCGGTCGCCGCGACCAGCGTGAAGCCGGTGATCGGACGGCCCTTGCCGGCGAACCAGCGCTGCCGCGGCAGCCATTCCCGCAGCAGCGGATCAAGTGACGCAAGCAGGCCCGGATGTGTCGTGGCAGTACGGATGACGGCTTCCGACATGGCGTCGCGTCCTTTCCCCGGGTGGTCGGGGTGTTACTGATGCGTGCCCAGGGCGGGGCGGGAGAAACCGGGAATCCGCCGCCCCGCCGGGTCTCTCAGGCGGCGTCCTTGCGGAGCCGGAACCAGTAGAAACCGTGCCCTGCCAGCGTCAGCAAGTACGGCAGCTCACCGATGGCCGGGAATCGCACCCCGCCGAACAGCTCCACCGGGTGCCGCCCGTTGAAGGTGCTCAGGTCCAGTTCCGTGGGCTGTGCGAACCGGGAGAAGTTGTGCACGCACAGGACCAGGTCGTCCTCGTACTCCCGCAGGAAGGCGAGCACCGCCGGGTTCGACGATTGGAGCTCGGTGTAGGAGCCGAGGCCGAACGCCGGGTTCTGCTTGCGGATCTCGATCATGCGGCGGGTCCAGTGCAGCAGCGAGGAGGGCGACGCCATCGACGCCTCGACGTTGGTGACCTGGTAGCCGTGGACCGGGTCCATGATGGTCGGCAGATAGAGCCGCCCGGGGTCACAGGAGGAAAAGCCTGCGTTGCGGTCCGGTGTCCACTGCATCGGGGTGCGGACGGCGTCGCGGTCGCCGAGCCAGATGTTGTCGCCCATGCCGATCTCGTCGCCGTAGTAGAGGATCGGCGAGCCGGGCAGGGACAGCAGGAGAGCGGTGAAGAGCTCGATCTGGTTGCGGTCGTTGTCGAGGAGCGGGGCGAGCCTTCGCCTGATGCCGATGTTGGCGCGCATACGCGGGTCTTTCGCGTATTCGGCCCACATGTAGTCGCGTTCCTCGTCGGTGACCATCTCCAGCGTCAGCTCGTCGTGGTTGCGCAGGAAGATGCCCCACTGGCAACTGGAGGGGATGGCCGGGGTCTTGGCGAGGATCTCGGAGACCGGGTAGCGGGACTCCCTGCGTACCGCCATGAAGATGCGGGGCATGACGGGGAAGTGGAAGGCCATGTGGCATTCGTCGCCGCCGGACCGGTAGTCGCCGAAGTAGTCGACGACGTCCTCGGGCCACTGGTTCGCCTCCGCCAGCAGCACCGTGTCCGGGTAGGACGCGTCGATCTCCTTGCGGACCCGTTTGAGGAACTCATGGGTTGCCGGAAGGTTTTCGCAGTTCGTGCCTTCCTCCTGGTAGAGGTACGGCACCGCGTCGAGCCGGAAGCCGTCGATGCCGAGGTCCAGCCAGAAGCGCAGGGCGGAGATCATCTCCTCCTGGACCGCCGGGTTCTCGTAGTTGAGGTCCGGCTGGTGGGAGAAGAAGCGGTGCCAGTAGTACTGCTTGCGGACCGGGTCGAAGGTCCAGTTGGACGCCTCGGTGTCGACGAAGATGATCCGCGCGTCCTGGTACTGCTTGTCGTCGTCGGCCCAGACGTAGTAGTCGCCGTAGGGGCCGTCGGGGTCCCGCCTCGACTCCTGGAACCACGGGTGCTGGTCGCTGGTGTGGTTCATGACGAAGTCGATGATGACGCGCATGCCGCGCTGGTGG
>JABFXD010000233.1 GCA_013361925.1 Streptomyces sp.
CAGGGAGGAGAGCGTCGCCATGCCCGACCGCGCCCCGCAGCCGGTGGACCGTCAACTGCCCACGGACGAGGCCCGGGATCTGATCTCACTCGTCCGCGACATCGCGCAGCGAGAGATCGCCCCGAAGGCGGCCGAGGAGGAGGACGCCGGACGGTTCCCGCGCGAGGTCTTCACCCTGCTCTCGGAGTCCGGCCTGCTCGGACTGCCCTACGACACCGAGTACGGCGGTGGCGATCAGCCGTACGAGGTCTACCTCCAGGTCCTCGAAGAGCTCGCCGCGGCCCGGCTCACCGTCGGCCTCGGGGTCAGCGTGCACACCCTCGCCTCCTACGCCCTCGCCGCCTACGGCAGCAAGGAGCAGCAGGTCGAGCACCTGCCCGCGATGCTCGGCGGCGGCCTGCTCGGCGCGTACTGCCTCTCCGAACCGGCCTCCGGCTCGGACGCGGCCTCCCTGCGGACCAAGGCCGTCCGGGACGGCGACGAGTGGGTCATCACCGGGACCAAGGCCTGGATCACCCACGGCGGCATCGCCGACTTCTACACCGTCATGGCGCGCACCGGCGAGGAAGGCGCCCGCGGGATCACGGCCTTCCTGGTGCCGGGCGACGCGGCGGGCCTCAGCGGGGCCGTGCCGGAGAAGAAGATGGGCATGAAGGGCTCGCCCACCGCCCAGGTCCACCTCGACGGCGTGCGCGTGGGCGACGACCGGCGGCTCGGCGACGAGGGCCAGGGCTTCGCGATCGCCCTGTCCGCGCTGGACTCCGGGCGCCTCGGCATCGCGGCCTGCGCGATCGGCGTGGCCCAGGCGGCGCTGGACGCGGCCGTGGGGTACGCGACGGAGCGGCGGCAGTTCGGCAAGCCCATCGCCGACTTCCAGGGGCTGCGGTTCATGCTCGCCGACATGGCCACCCAGATCGAGGCGGGCCGCGCCCTGTATCTGTCGGCGGCGCGGCTGCGGGACGCGGGCCGGCCGTTCGCCAAGCAGGCCGCGATGGCCAAGCTGCTGTGCACCGACGCGGCGATGAAGGTCACCACGGACGCCGTCCAGGTCCTCGGCGGCTACGGCTACACCGCGGACTTCCCGGTGGAGCGCTATATGCGCGAGGCCAAGGTCCTCCAGATCGTCGAGGGCACCAACCAGATCCAGCGGATGGTCATCGCCCGTCACCTGGCGGGGCCGGAGACGCGCTGAACTGGCCCGGTCTGACCTGCGGCGCCGCGAGACGGACCCACTCCGGGTCGTGGCGCCCGGGCAGGGTCCGGCCCCGGTCGGCCCACATCCGCAGCAGATCGCGGTAGATCGGCGGATCCTGCTGCTGCGGCGGCGGAACCGATTTTGCGGGGGGCGGCACGAACACTCGGCGCTGACGCCCGGTCGCTGAATATGTGGGGGTCATACCAGGGCAACGCGGTGACGGCCGGGCAGGTCACCCGACGACGGAATCGACCGTGAGTTCACGGCCGTCCCCGTGTCTGGCCTCCGACGCCTGTCTGACGTACCGTCAGCCCAGCCGTCTCCAGGGAGGTTGGCCGTGGCCGACGACCGCCCCGTACCGCTCGACGAGTACCCGGTGCACCAGGTCCCCCTCTCCATGAAGCATGTGGCGACCGGCGACCGGAACGCCTACGACCGCTGCATCTTCCACGTCCTCGACCACGAGGGCCGCGCCCTGCTGATCCTCGGGCTCGGCGTGTACCCGAACCTGGGCGTGATCGACGCGTACGCCACCCTGCGCACCGGCGAGGTCCTGCACGCCGTGCGCGCCTCGGACGCCCTCGGCGAGGACCGCATGCGGCTCGCCGTCGGCCCGCTCCGGATCGAGGTCGAGGACCCGCTGCGCCGGCTGCGCCTCGTCTGCGACGACGACGCGCTGTCGTACGACCTCGTCTGGACCGCCGACTTCCCGGCCCTCTGGGAACCCCACCACGTCCAACGCCGCGGCGACCGGCTCACCCTGGAGGGGCGGCGGTTCGTGCAGGCCGGGAGCGTGGCGGGAGTCGTGCGCGCGGCCGGCGAGGAGTTCCGGGTCACGCCGGGGGAGTGGACCGGCACGCGGGACCGCAGCTGGGGTGTGCGACCGATGCCCGGCGAGGAGGGCGGCCGACTCGCCGCGGAGCACCCCACCGAGGGCTTCCACTGGATCTGGTGCCCCGTCCGCTTCCCGGACCGGTTCCTGATGGTGATCGTCCAGGAGGACGCCGACGGCTACCGCACCCTCAACGACGCCACCCTCGTCCGCCCCGGCCATCGAGACCGCCAACTCGGCTGGCCTCAGCCGGAGATCACCTACCGCCCCGGCACCCGTGACCCCGAGCGAGCGCTCATCCACCTCGGCGACCCGCGCAAGCCCCAGGAGCTGGAGGTGGAGATCCTCACCTCCTCCCCGCTGGCCCTCGGCGCCGGCTACCCGCCCGCCGACGACTGGCAGCACGGCACCTGGCGCGGCCACGGCTGGACCGACCGCCGCACCTACGACCTGACCGAGCCGCACCCGCTCGCCGGGTACGGAGTCACCGACCACGCCGCCCGCTTCCGCCTCGACGGACAGACCGGCCACGGCATCTTCGAGCACGGCTCCTTCGGCCGGCACGACCCGAGCGGGTTCACCGGCTTCGACTCGGTCGCACCGTAGGGGAGTTGACGATGACGTCCCGGCAGGAGCCACGCCCTCGTACGACCACCCGCGACCCGGAGGACCTCGCCCGCCGCCTCACCGCCTGGCTCGACACCCGGCTGCCCGGCGCGAAGGCCACCGGCGTCAGCGTGCCCGCCTCGAACGGCATGTCCAGCGAGACCCTCCTCTTCGACATCGAGCACCCCGAACCACCGCTGCGCTCCTGCGCGTTGAGACTGGCGGCGGACCCGGCGGCGTACACCGTCTTCCCGGTCTACGACATGGTCCGCCAGTACCGCACGATGCGTACGGTCGGCGAACACTCCGACCTGCCCGTGCCGCGGGTGCTGTGGCTGGAGGAGGACCCGGGCCCGCTCGGCGCGCCCTTCTTCGTCATGGAGCGCGTGGCGGGCCGCGTCCCGCCGGACGTCATGCCGTACACCTACGAGGGCAACTGGCTGCACGCGGCGAGCGACGAGGAACGCGAGCGCCTGGAGGCGGACACCGTAGGGCTGTTGGCCCGACTGCACGACCAAGTACCGGTGCACGCGGCCGAGTTCCTCGCCCTCCCCGGCGAGGGTGACGCGCTACGCCGTCATGTCACGGCCCAACGGGCCTACTACGACTGGGTGATCGACGGCACGGCTCGCTCACCGCTCATCGAGGCGGGATTCGACCGACTGGAGGAGCTGTGGCCCCACGCGCCGGGCCCGCCCGTCCTCAACTGGGGCGACGCACGCATCGGGAACATCGTCTACGACGGCTTCGCGCCCGCCGCCGTCCTCGACTGGGAGATGGCGGCCCTCGCTCCCCGCGAGGTCGACCTCGGCTGGACCGTCTTCCTGCACCGCTTCTTCCAGGACCTGACCGAAGCCTTCGGACAGCGCGGACTGCCCGACTTCCTGCGCCGCGACCGCATCGAGGCGCGCTACGCCCAACTCACCGGCCACACCCCGCGCGACATGGACTTCTACACCCTCTACGCCGCTCTGCGGCAGGCCGTCGTCATGCTGCGGGTCGCCTATCGGCAGGTGCACTTCGGCGAGGCTGTCGTCCCGCCCGACCCGGACACACTGATCCTGCACCACGGCAGCCTGCGAGCCATGGTGCAGGGCAGCTACTGGGACTGAGCGACGAACAACCGGCCGGCGCGTGGGCTCAGGCGGCGTGGCGTCGCATCTCGGGGACCCTCATGGGGCGCGAGCCCGGTCCGCCGACGTGCGAGAAGGGCTGGGTCCGCCAGTCGAGACCCTGAGGGAGCGTCAACAGCAGGGCGGTGTCCTGCTCCTGGGGCTCGACGTCCTCGTCCGCGGGGCGCGCCTCGGCGGCGCGGCGGCCCGTACCGGCGCAGACCGTGAGACCGAAGGGGTTCCAGGGCGAGGCGCACAGCGCGTGCTCCGGCAGGACCTCCTCGTCCGCCAGCAGCGCGATGGGCTGCGCACAGTCCGGGCAGATCACCCGGAACATCTCGAAGGTGTCGTACGCGTCGAACTCGTCGTCGAGGGCGTCGGGTTCGACGCCCTCCGGCTCGGGCTCGGCGACCGCCTGGAGTCGCTTGGGTGCGGTACGACCAGGGCGCTGAAGACTCTGCATGGGTTCTCCCCCTCGGGCTGGGCCGTGAAGGCGCTGCGGCCTCGACCACAGCAAGCACTTCCCGCCCGGTCTCGGCGGTAATCACGAGAACATCACGGAGACCGTTCGCGACCTGTGTCGTTCGTCACATGCCCCGCGCAGGTGCCCGGCGCGGCCGTTTTGTCCCTCAGTCGGCTCACAGGCTGCTCTCGGCCACATCACGAACCGGGTATGACCTGGGCTGCTCAGGTATCCGAGGAGATCACCCGCGCTGTAAGTTCTTGCGCCATGGAGGAGCTGGACCGTCAAATCGTGCAGCTGCTCGTCAAGGACGGGCGGATGAGCTACACAGACCTCGGCAAGGCCACGGGCCTGTCCACGTCGGCCGTGCACCAGCGGGTGCGCCGGCTGGAGCAGCGTGGCGTCATCCGTGGCTATGCCGCCGTCGTCGACCCGGAGGCCGTCGGGCTGCCCATGACCGCCTTCATCTCGGTGAAGCCGTTCGACCCCAGCGCACCGGACGACATCGCCGAGCGCCTCGCGGGGGTGCCGGAGATCGAGGCCTGCCACAGCGTCGCCGGCGACGAGAACTACATCCTCAAGGTGCGGGTGGCCAC
>JABFXD010000629.1 GCA_013361925.1 Streptomyces sp.
GCCGCCGTCCGGGGTCTGTCACATCAGTTGCCGTCTGCGGCCCAGCCAGGTCTGGGCGATGACGACGACGGCCAGGAAGGCGCCGCTGACGACCTGTTGGTAGGAGGAGTCCAGGGAGCCGATCTGGTTGATGACGTTCTGGATGACCTTCAGCAGCAGCACCCCGACCAGCGAGCCGCTGACGTAGCCGAGGCCGCCGGTGAGCAGGGTGCCGCCGATGACGACGGCGGAGATGGCCTCCAGTTCCATGCCGGAGCCGAGGATGGTGACCCCGGATGCCAGCCATGCGGCGTTCAACGCGCCCGCCAGGCCCGCCAGGAGCCCGGACAGGGTGTAGACGAGGATCTTGGTGCGGGCCACCGGGGCGCCCATGAGGGCCGCCGCGTCCTCGTTGCCGCCGACGGCGTACACGTGCTGTCCGAAGCGGGTGCGGCGCAAGGCGACGGCCCCGGCGACGAACAGCGCGAGGGTGATCCAGACGGGGTTGCCGAGGCCGAGGGTCTTGCCCTGGCCGAGTTCGGCGAGCACCGAGCCCTTGCCGATGAGGTAGGTGTCGGCGCCCTCGTCGGTCAGTGCCAGCATCAGCCCGCGTGCGCCCAGCATGGCGGCGAGGGTGACGATGAAGGGCGCCAGCCGGGACCGGGCGACGAGCAGGCCGTTGACGGCGCCGATGAGGCCGCAGACCGCGAGCGGGAGCAGCAGCGCCACCAGGGTGCCGTGGCGGGAGCCCCAGGCGGCCAGGACGCCGCCGAGGGCGAAGAGGGAGCCGACGGAGAGGTCGATGCCGCCGGTGACGATGACGAAGGTCATGCCGAGGGCGACGATCGCGAGGAAGGCCGAACTGGTCGCCATGTTGCCGAGGTTGTCGCCGGTGGCGAAGGAGTCGAAGGAGAACGAGGCCACGAGGGAGACGAGCAAGAGGACGGCCAGGGCACCGTGCTGCTGGGTCAGTGCGCTCAGCCGCTCGGAGCGGGCGGCGCCCACCGGCTCGGCGGCCTCCTTGGGTTCGTTGCTCGCGGTGGTCACGGGTGCGTCCGTCCCGGTCGTGGTCATCGCTTCCCCCGTCCCCGTGCCGCGTAGACCGCGGCGACGATCACCACGGCCTGCGCGATCTGTGTCCAGGACGGCGGCAGGTCGTGCTTGATGAGCGTGGCGGTCAGGAGCTGGATGAGGACGGCTCCGGCCACGGTTCCGGCGATGTTGACGCGTCCGCCGGTCAGCGGGGTGCCGCCGACCACCACGGCCGTGATCGCGGACAGTTCCATCAGGTTGCCCAGCGAGGTCGGGTCGCTGGCCTGGAGCCTGGCGGTGGCCAGGACGCCCGCGACGGCCGCGAGCAGCGCGCTGACCACGTAGACGACGATCAGGACCCGCCGTACGGGCAGGCCGGCGAGCTGGGCGGCGGGGCGGCTGTCGCCGACGGCCAGCAGCTGGCGTCCGAACGTGGTGCGGCGGACGACGAACGCGACCAGCAGCGCGAGCCCGGCGGCGATCAGGATCAGATACGGCACGCCCAGGACATCGCCCGAGCCCAGGGACGCCAGGGCGGGGTTGCGCAGGTCTTTCAGCTGCGGCAGCAGCACGAGCGCCAGGCCCCGGCCGCCGACCATCAACGCCAGGGTGGCCACGATGGGTTGGACGCCGATGACCGCGACCAGCGCGCCGTTGGCCAGCCCGACGCCGGCCGCGAACAGGGCGACGGCGAGGAGGGCGGGCAGCAGGCCGTAGCCGAGGTAGAGGGCGGTGACGGAGGCGGCCAGCGCCATCACGGCGCCGACGGACAGGTCGACGCCCTCCGTGCCGATGACCAGTGCCATGCCGAGGGCGACGATGATGACGGGAGCGACCTGGACGGCCTGGGTCCGGAAGTTCTCCGCGGACAGGAAGTGCGGGGTGATGACGCTGTTGACGACGAGCAGCGCCCCCACGCCGGCGTAGACGCCGTAGGTCTGGAGCCATTGCAGGGCACGGTTCTTGTCGAACGGGACGGTGCGCAGGGCGGCTTCAGCCATCGGCGGCGGCCTCCTCGCGGGTGTCGCGCGCGGGGGCGTCCCCGGCGATGGCGCGCATCAGCTTCTCCTCGGTGACGTCGCCGCCGGTCAACTCGCCGACGACGGCGCCGTCTTTCAGTACGACCACGCGGTCGGACCCTTCGATCAGTTCCTCCAGGTCGGAGGAGATGAGCAGGACGCCCAGGCCGTCGGCGGCGAGTTCGTCGACGAGTTTCTGCACCTCGGCCTTGGCCCCGACGTCGATGCCCCGGGTGGGTTCGTCGAGGAGGAGCACCTTGGGGTGCATGGCGAGCCAGCGGGCGAGGAGCACCTTCTGCTGGTTGCCGCCGGAGAGTTCGCCCACCTTCTGCTGGGGCGAGGATGCCTTGATGCGCAGCCGTTGGATGAAGGTGTCCACGACGGCGTCGACGCGGGATTCGGAGACCAGGCCGAAGCGGGACAGGCGCGGCAGTACGGCGAGGGCGATGTTCTCGCGCACCGACAGGCCCGGGACGATGCCCTCGCTCTTGCGGTCCTCGGGCAGCAGGCTGATGCCGGCCCGGAGTGCGGCCGGGGTGGATCCCGTGCGCAGCGGCACACCGGCGACCGTGACCGTGCCCGAACGGGTGGGCAGGGCACCGGCGATGGCCTTGGCGGTCTCGGTGCGGCCCGATCCCAGTAGTCCGCCCAGTCCGACGACCTCGCCGGGCCGGATGGTCAACGACACCTCGTGCAGTTGGTGAGGAGCCGTCAGTTCGCATGCTGCCAGGACCGGTTCGGTCTCGGTGGCGCTGTGGTCACCGGTGAACTTGGTCAGACCCTCCGTGCGGACCTCTCCCAGGTCCCGGCCGAGCATCGTCGACACGAGGGACAGCCGGTCGAGCCGGGACAGGTCGCCGTGGTGGACGCGCCGGCCGTCGCGCAGCACGGTGACGGTGTCGCACACGGCGTACAGCTCGTCGAGGCGGTGGCTGACGTAGACGACGGCGATGCCCGCGTCGCGCAGGCGGCGGATGACGGTGAAGAGGGTTTCCACCTCGCGGGGTTCGAGGGAGGACGTCGGCTCGTCCATGATGACGATCCGTGCGTCGGTGGCGACGGCGCGGGCCAGGGCGACCATCTGCTGGGCGCCTACGCCGAGAGTGCGCAGCGGGCGGCGGACGTCCACTCGCACCCCGTAGGTGCGCAGTGTCTCCTCCGCCCGCTGGTTCATGCGTGTCATGTCCAGCAGGCCGAAGCGGTTGCGTGGTTCGCGGCCCAGGAACAGGTTGCGGGCGACGCTGAGCAGCGGGATGAGGTTGACCTCTTGGTAGATGGTCGAGATGCCCGCCTTCTGCGCCTCCAGCGGAGTGGCGAAGGAGACCGCACGGCCCTGGAAGAGGATCTCTCCCCCGTCGGGTCGGTACACGCCGGTGAGGAGTTTGATGAGGGTCGACTTGCCGGCGCCGTTCTCGCCGATCAGGGCGTGGACCTCACCCGCGTGCAGGGTGAGGTCGACGTCGTCCAGGGCCCGGACGCCGGGGAAGGTCTTGCTCAGTCCGCGGACGGCGAGGACTTCGGCGGTGGGTGCCACGTTGTGCCTCCAGAGCGCGTGGAAGGGACAGCGGGAGCCGGCGAGGCGCGCGGGGCCCGGCCGACCGGGCCCCGGGATCCGTCAGTAGGCCTTGCCGAGGTCGCCCTTGGCGTTGTCCGCGGTGTAGGCGCCGTCCTCGATAACGATGTCCTGGGCCACTTCCTCGCCCTTGGTGAAGGTGTCCAGGGTCTGGAAGGCCAGCGGTCCGAAGCGCGGGTTGGACTCGATGACCCCGCTGATCCAGCCGTCCACGATGCCCTGGACCGCGTTCCGGGTGCCGTCGACGGTGACGATCTCGACGTCGCCGGCCTTCTTGCCGGCGCCCTTCAGCGCGGCGACGGCACCGAGGCCCATCTCGTCGTTCTCGGCGTAGATCCCCTTGATGCCGGGCTTGGACTGGATGAGCTGCTCGGTGACCTGCTGGCCCTTCTCGCGGGCGAAGTCACCGGTCTGCTCGAACACGACCTTCAGGTCCGGTGCCTTCGCGGCGAGCTGGTCCTTGAAGCCCTTGGTGCGCTCGGTGGTGACGTTGTTGCCCGCGGCGCCGAGCAGGATCGCGACCTCGCCCTTGCCGCCGGTGGCCTCGATCATCTGGTCGGCGGCGCGCTTGCCCTGCTCGACGAAGTCGGAGGCGATGAAGGAGACGTAGTCCTTGCAGGCGGTGGCGTTGATCTTGCGGTCGATGGTGACGATGGGGACCTTCTTGGCCGCGGCGGCCTGGAGGACCGGGTCCCAGCCGTCGGAGTTCAGCGGCGCGATGACCAGCAGGTCGACGCCCTTGGCGAGCAGGTCCTGCACGTCGCTGATCTGCTTGGAGAACTGCGACTGGGCGTTGGCCGTCAGCAGTTTGACGCCCCGCTTCTTCGCCTCGTCCCTGATGGACTGTGTCTCGGCGATGCGGAACGGGTTGGCTGCCTTCTCCGACTGGGAGAAGCCGACGGTGGCGTTCTTGAGGTCGAGCTTCTCGGCGCCGTAGGCATCGATGGTGCAGGTCTTGGCGTCCGGTGCGGGCGAGGCGACCTTCTGTTCCGAGTCCGCGGCGGCCGAGGTCGAGGAGTCTTTCGACGCGTCGTCCTCCGACTTGGCGCAGGACGTTGCGGTCAGTGCCACCGCCGCGGCCAATGCGAGAACCACTGGACGGGCGAGGAGGCGACGGCGATGTGCGGTGCGCTGCATGGTGACCCCGATCCGGGCGACGCTGAAGGGGAACTGGGGAGGTGGTGGGCGAGCTGAGGCCGA
>JABFXD010000065.1 GCA_013361925.1 Streptomyces sp.
AGGCCCCGCCGCAGTCGCGGCCCGGGATGGTGTACGCCACGACGACCGGCACCCGGCCCTGCGCGGCGGCGCCCGCGGTGACGGACTCGACCCGCGCGGTGACGCTGTCCGGCGCGTAGTCGGCGAACCAGACGGCCGCGGGCTGGTCGGCGATCCGGGACTCGATGACGTCGTGCCGCGGGTCGCCGGCGTTCTCCCTGACCCAGTCGAGCACCTGGGAGTCGGGGTGGCGGTAGAGGCGGACGGACGCGGACGACGGCCGCTGCTTCTCGGCCTCGGTCCTCGTCGGCGAGGGTGTCGGGCTCGCCTTCTTCTTCGGGACGCCCGACGGGGACGCCGATCCGGTGGTCACCGACGGGGACGGCGAGGGTGCGGGCGGCCGGATGTCCAGGGTCGGCGACTCCGTCACCTCGGGGCGGGCCTCGTCGACGCCGCGTCCCTCGCCCAGCGCCGACACCATCCCGGTCGCGGTGCCGACGGCGACCACGACGGACGCCACCGCGACCATGCCGTTGCGGCGCGCGGCACGCCGGCGCTCGGCCCTGCGCTCGGCCAGGCGACGCGCACGTAAGCCCGACACCCGCTGATCCCCTCCCCCACGGCGGGTGCGTTCCCCCGTTCTGGGGAAGCGTCGGGCCCGCCGCCACTTCGGCCAGCCTAGGCCTGGGACCCTGCCTGCATGGCGCAGTTGGAACACTTCACCACCCCCGTCGACACCGTCGTCGACCGGATGCGTGCCCTGGACGAGGCCCTTCCGGAACGGGACGGGCTCGCGGTGTTCAACCGCGTCTACCTCGCCGTCACCGAGGCGGTCGACCGGGGTATCGACGGCGGCCGGTTCGCGGACGCGCGCACCGCGATCACGCTGGACGTGCGGTTCGCCGAGCGCTATCTGCGGGCGGTCGACGCGGTGACCCTCGACCGGCGTCCGCCCGCCTGCTGGCGGCCTCTCTTCCAGTTCCGCCGCCATCCCGGCGTACGACCGCTGCAGTTCGCCCTCGCGGGCATCAACGCGCACATCGGGCACGATCTGGCGCTCGCCGTCGTGGACACCTGTCGTACGCTCGACTGCGAACCCGTCGATGTCGAGGACGAGTTCGACCGCGTGGGCGATCTCCTCGTCTCGCTGGAGGAGCGCATCCGCGAAGATCTGATGCCGGGCCCCGATCTGCTCCAGATCGCCGACCCGCTCACCCATCTGCTGGGCGCGTGGAGCCTGGAGCGGGCCAGGGACGCGACCTGGACCGCGGCCCGGGCCCTGTGGGCGCTGCGCGGACTGCCGGACGTGGCGGCCGAGTTCACGGAACGGCTGGACACGGCGGTGGGGTTCGCGGGGCGGATGCTGCTGACGCCGCTTCCCGACTGAGGAGTGCCCCGGAGGCTCAGTCCTCCGGCAGTTCCACCGGTGCGATCTCGTCGTACACGTCACCCGGTCCCGGGTTGGTCGCGTCGGTCGCGCCGCCGAAGTGGTGCATGACGCCCCAGACCGCGTTCAGCGCGGTCTGGATCGCGCCCTCGGCCCAGCCGGCCGTCCAGGAGATGTCGTCGCCGGCGAGGAAGATGCCCCGCTTGTCCTCGGGCAGCCGGTCCTGCATGAAGTGCGTGAACAGGCGCCGCTGGTAGCGGTAGTGGCCGGGCAGGTTGGCCTTGAACGCGCCCATGAAGTAGGGCTCGTTCTCCCAGGAGACGGTCACCGGGTTGCCGATGATGTGCTTGCGGACGTCGACCTTGGGATAGATCTCGCCGAGCGACTTCAGCATGACCTCCATCCGCTCGTTCGCGGACAGCGGCAGCCACTTCAGGCTGTCGTCGCACCAGGTGTAGGAGAGGCAGATGACGGCCGGCTTGTCGGGTCCGTCGTCCAGGAGGTAGGTCCCGCGCGTCATCCGGTCGGTGAGGGTCATCGACATGACGTCCCGCCCGGTCTCCTCGTCCTTGTCCAGCCAGAACGGCCGGTCCACGGGCACGAAGAGCTTCGAGGACTCCATGTAGTGGGTGCGCTCGATGGCGGTCCAGTGGTCGATCGGGAAGAGCGAGTCGTCGCAGGCGATCTTCGACAGGAGCATCCAGGACTGGGCGGTGAAGATCGCCGCCTGGAAGGTGCGGATGTCGCCGTTGGCGTCGGTGACCGTGATCTGGTTGCCCGCGGTGCGGTGCAGCCGGGTGACGGCGGGCCGGGGTTCGCCGTTCATGTGCAGGCTCGCCAGCGAGGTGCCGTGGGGCCAGTGGAGGATCTTCTCGGGCTCGCGCTCCCACAGCCGCAGCGGCAGCTGCTGGGAGCCGCCGACGATGCCGCGGTGGTGGTCGTCGGCCTCGGTGTAGACGACGCGCAGGATCTCCAGGATGGAGTTGGGGAAGTCGGTGTCCCAGCCGCCGGTGCCGAAGCCGACCTGGCCGAAGATCTCGCGGTGCCGGAAGGACCTGAACGCCTCGGAGTCGCAGAGGAAGCCGTAGAAGGTCTGGTTGTCGAGCTTCTCGACGAGCTTCGCCCAGATCTCCCGGATGCGCGGGACGTCCCGCTCGCGCATGGCCCGGTTCATGTCGGAGAAGTCGGCGCCCTCTTCGAGGCACTTGTTCCAGGCGGCGGCGACATCACGGTAGACCTGCGGCAGATCGTCGACGGTCTCGGCGTAGTGCGACTCGCCCTTGAGGTCGACGACGGTCGAAGGAGTGCACTCCGCGAGGGGGTTGGGGAAGGCGCGGGTCTCCAGACCCACCAGGTCGATGTAGTGCTGGAGCGCGGTGGAGGACGGCGGGAAGCG
This sequence comes from Streptomyces sp., assembly GCA_013361925.1. Lineage (GTDB taxonomy): Bacteria > Actinomycetota > Actinomycetes > Streptomycetales > Streptomycetaceae > Streptomyces. The sequence goes on from JABFXD010000065.1 coordinate 2,763, forward strand.
CATCGCGCCCATCTCCGCCGTCAGGGAGCTGTCACAGCCCTCGAAGCCGACGGTCCGCAGCCGGCCACCGATCTGATCGGCCTCGTAGACGACCGGCTTCAGGCCCATCTTCATCAGCTCGTACGCGGCCACGATGCCGGACAGTCCGCCGCCGATGACGGCGACCTCGGTGCCGTGCTCGGTCGCCGGTATCTGGCCGAGGCCCGCCGGGTGGGCGAGGAAGTCGTCGTACGCGTACGGGAAGTCCGGGCCGAACATGGTGATCGGCGGCTGCTGCTCGTCGGCGTGCTGGACGGCGTTGGGCACCGTGGACGTCATGGGGTACGGGCTCCTTGCGAAATGCTACTGCTGCGAAGAATGCGGGGTGTTCAGACGTAGAGCTCGGGACGCCGGTCCCGCAGATACGGGTTGGCCTCGCGGGAGGCGGCGAGGAAGGCCGGGTCGGCGTCGGCGAACACCAGCTGTTCATCGCGTCCGGCGCGGGCGCGGGCGACCCCGTCGGGCCCGGCGAGGACGGAGAGCCCGATGAACTCGAACTCCCCTTCCTGACCGACCCGGTTGACGTAGGCGACGTACATCTGGTTCTCGAAGGCCCGCACCGGGATCATCGACTCGGCGACGAACTGGAACGGGTGCATCTGGGCCGTGGGCACGACGAGGAGGTCCGTCCCGGCCAGGGCGTGCGCCCGGACGTTCTCCGGGAACTCGACGTCGTAGCAGATCAGGAGCCCGACGGTCAGACCGTTCAGCTCGGCCTGGACGACGTGCTGCTCGCCCGGGGTGAAGTGGTCGCGCTCGAAGCAGCCGAAGAGGTGGGTCTTGCGGTAGTTGGCGAGGCGGTCGCCGGTGGCCGAGATCAGCTGGGCGGAGTTGAACACGGCCCCGGAGGACGCCTCCGGGTATCCGTACGCGATGGCCACACCGTGCCGTACGGCGATCTCCGCGACCGCGTCCGCGCCCTCCCCGTCGGCCGGCTCGGCGAGGCGGGCGATGTCGTCGCCGATCGCGTACCCGGTGAGGAACATCTCCGGCGCGGTCAGCAGCCCGGCGCCCGCGGCGGCGGCACGGCCCGCGGCCTCGTCGAGGACCTTGAGGTTCCCGTCGACCGAGCCGGGGCGGCCGGAGCTCTGGAGCAGGGCGGTGCGCATGCGTGATCCTCACCGGGGCGGAAGGGGTGGTTGCGGGGGCCATCTGGCGGGCCATCTAGACGGTACGGGCGCCTGACCAGGCCCGACAAGAAGGAGCCGTTGCGCGCCGCCGGGCGGTTCATTGCGCGCGGGGCGGCTCCGGCGGCGATTCGTTGCGTCGGCAGCCGAGCGCCAGGGCGGTGACCAGGTAGGGCACCGACAGGATCACGAAGACGGTGCTGTGGTCGGCCCGCGCGCCGAGCAGGGCGTACGCGGCGAAGGTGAGGACCGTGACCAGCTCCGTGCCGAGGCTCGCCACCGAGGTGAGCGTGGCCCGGCGGGCGTCGTCGATGCGGTGCTGGAGCCGTACGTCGGCGAGCACCTCCGCCAGCTGGAAGCCGCCGAAGGCCAGGCCCACCAGGGCGATACCGGCCGGGGTGCGCAGGGCGGCGCCGACGGCCAGGGCGAGGGCCGAGCCCGCCAGCAGCCAGGCCATGCCGGTGGTGCCGAGGCGTTCGGCGGGGCCGCTCAGCAGGGTCGCCACGGTGACGAGCGTCCATACGAGGAGGATCAGATAGGGGACGGTCGCCTCGGCGACGCCGGTGTCGCGGGCCAGGAGCGGGGTGTACTCGTCGAGCGCGCCCCACACCGCGGCGACGGCCGGGATCAGCAGCAGAGCGCCGCGGACGGAACGGTTCCCGCGCGCCTCGCCGAGCCCGGTCCGCAGGACCACCCACCAGCCGTCAGCGCCGGTCTCCCGGCCCGCCCGGTGCTCAGGGAGCCGGGTGGCCACCACGGCGGCCAGCACACAGGCGAGGACACTGGCGGCGCCCACGACCGGGTAGCCGCCCAGCGCGAACACCGGCCCGGCGGCCCCGATCGAGGCCATGGTGGCGACCAGCCGCGCCGCCCGG
>JABFXD010000225.1 GCA_013361925.1 Streptomyces sp.
GCAGACCTGCGTGGAGCGGGACGGGTCGCGCTACTGCGCCTTCCCCGAGTGGCGGGGCCGGACCGCGGACTGGGCGCGGACCGTGGCGGAGGTGCAGTCCCTCGCCGGCGGCACGGCCCATGACCAGAGCCTGCTCGTACGCCAGCGGATCGACGCGCGCTACGGCCTCGACGGCGACGCCGCCCTCGACCCCGCCACGACCCCGCACCAGGTGACGGTGGGTACGGCCTGGGGCGGCAACCGCGTCCCGGAGTTCTCCGCCGCCGTCGCCGCGGTCCTGGTCACCGGCGACGAGAAGGCCGCCGGTGAACTGTGCGACGGCCGCATGGTGACCGTCATGTGGCTGGCCCTGGCCGGGCAGTCCGACCCGATCACCCGGTTGAAGAACGTTCGCCTGGACGACAGCGCGAGTGGCTCGGCGATCGTCCTGTCCCAGACGAACCCGCTGCTGATGACGGCCGGTCAGACAACCGTCGTACGCACACTGCTGGAGCAGCCGCGCGACGGGGTGGCGGCGAAGGTGAAGGCGAACTGGCCGGAGCTGACCTCGCCGAAGGTGACGACGGCCCGGGTGGCGGAACTGCTGGGCGTGAAGGCGAAGGTGGGGGCGGACAAGTGCGAGTGAGCGGAGAGCTGGTGGGGCGTGTTCCGCCGCGTTCTTCCCCACGCGAAGGCGGGGGTGGGCAGATGAGAGTGACCCTGGCGTTGGTGGCGCCGGTTCTGCGGACGCTTCCCTGGCGGGCGCTCGGGGCGGCCGGGGCCCTGGGGCTGCTGATCGCCTCGATGGCGCGGCTGACGGACGACGCCGACGAGCTGCTGGCGCTCAACCTGCTGCGGGCCGCCGCGCTCGCCTTCGCCCTGGGCCTGGCGTTCGTCCTGGACGACCCGGCCCGGCACACCACCGCTCCGGTGCCGACCCGCAGACCCGTCCGGCACACCCTGCGGCTGGCGCTGGTCGGGCCGTTCACCGCCGCGTGGTGGACGACGGCGGTCCTGCTCGTGCCGGCCGGCATACGTCCGCCCGTGGGCGACGTGACCCTGGAGGCGGGCGCCGCCTTCACGCTGGCGCTCGCGGCGTCGGCGGCGGCGATCCGCTTCACCCAGGCGGCGGAGCCGGGGCAGGCGGTGGCCGGCGCGATGCTGACGACGGCCGTCCTCGGGCTGCTGCTGTGGCCGGGGCGGTGGCCGCTGTTCGTGGCGACGGAGGACCCGAGATGGGGAGCGGCGCATGACCGGTGGGCGATGGTGCTGGCCGCGGTGGTGGTGGTGTGGGGGGCGTGCGGACCGGAGCCTTTGAAACGCCGGGTGCCCTTCCGTCCGGTCAGGACATGACGGGCCCGGCCCTGCCTCACGTCTCCGTGCGGTACATCAGGTCCGTCTCATGGGTCACGAACCCCAGCCGCTCGTACACCGACACCGCGGCCTTGTTGTCCGCGTCGACGTAGAGCATCGCCGTCGGCAGCCCCTGCCCGGCGAGGTGGCGCAGCCCGATGGTGGTGAGGGACTTGCCGAGGCCGCCGCCCTGGACGCCCGGCTTCACCCCCAGCACATACACCTCGCCCAGCCGCTCCGCCGCGTGGACCTTGGTCCAGTGGAAGCCGACGAGTTCGTCGCCGCGGAAGGCGAGGAAGAAGCCGGCGGGGTCGAACCAGGGCTCGGCCATCCGGTCGTCGAGGTCGCGCTGGACGAGCGAGCCCTGCTCGGGATGGTGGGCGAACGCGGCGGCGTTCACGGCGAGCCAGGCGGCGTCGTCGGTGCCGGGGACGAAGGACCGTACCGTCACCCCGTCCGGCAGCACCGGGTCGGGCAGGTCCAGGTCGGTCAGGGACCGCCGCATCTGCCGTAGCTCACGGAACAGGGTCAGCCCGAGGACCTGCGCGAGATGCCGGGCGGCGGAGTGGCCGCCGTGGGCCCACACCCGCAGCCGCTTGCCGGAGGCGGCGAGAAGGGCGGAGCCGAGGGCCCGGCCGTGGCCGCGACCGCGGTGCGCGGGGTGGACGACCAGCTCGGCGGCCGGGGCCTCCACGGGGTCGGTGTCCTCCAGCTGGGCGTAGCCGATGAGTTCGTCGTCGACGGTCAGCAGCAGATGGTCCACGCCCTCGCGGGCGCCACCGCGCAGTTGCAACCGGCCCTGCTCCGAGACGGCCTGCTGGCCGTCGGTGCGGGCGGCCTCCGCGAGGAGCGCGAGGACGGCGTCGGTCTGGTCCGGGGAGAGCGCCGCGTGGTTCTGGATGGAGCGAGTGCTGCCGGGCCGCACGGTGTCGTCGCTGGTCATGCGTACGAGGGTACGGGGGCGAGCCTGCAAAAGGGCGGCACTGCAAAACCTGCAAAGCGTCAGCAAAGGAGAGGGCAAAGGGAAACCAGGATGTAACCAAGAAACCCCTGTCGCGCTACGCGCGTTGACTTTAGGCTGCGCCGGACGGGGCCCACTTGCTCAGACGACCCACAGGGGGGCGTATGCCAGCCATATCCCAGCCGCACCACCGCCGCAGACGGACCGTCCGACTGCTCGCCGCAGCCGCCGGTCTCGCCACCGCCGGTGCCCTCGCCGCCGCGCTGCCCTCGTCGGCCGCCCCGGTCGAATCGGGCAAACCGGGTAAGGCGCCCAGTCGTTACCAGGACGTCCAGCTGCTGTCCTTCAACGACCTGCACGGCAACCTGGAGCCGCCGTCCGGTTCCTCCGGCCGGGTCACCGAGCTCCAGGCGGACGGCACCACCAAGACCATCGACGCCGGTGGTGTCGAGTACCTGGCGACCCATCTGCGCGAGGCGCGGGCGGGCAACAAGTACTCCATCACCGCGGCCGGCGGCGACATGGTCGGCGCCTCCCCGCTGATCTCGGGTCTCTTCCACGACGAGCCCACCATCGAGGCGCTCAACAAGCTGGACCTGGACGTCACCTCGGTCGGCAACCACGAGTTCGACGAGGGCGCCAGGGAACTGGCCCGCCTCCAGAAGGGCGGCTGCCACCCGACGGCCGGCTGCTACACGGACGAGGAGTTCGAGGGCGCCGACTTCCCGTACCTCGCGGCGAACGTCCTGAACGAGAAGACCAACAAGCCGATCCTCAAGCCGTACTACGTCTGGCAGAAGAACGGCATCAAGGTCGGCTTCATCGGCGTGACGCTGGAGGACACCCCCGGTGTCGTCTCCGCCGAGGGCGTCAAGGGCCTGAAGTTCAAGGACGAGGTCGAGACGATCAACAAGTACGCCAAGGAGCTCCAGCGCCAGGGCGTGAAGTCGATCGTGGCCCTCATCCACGAGGGCGGCGCGCCGGCCTCCGGGTCGTACAACTACAACTGCGACTCCCCGGGCGCGGGCGACGGCATCTCCGGCCCGATCGTGGACATCGCCAAGAACATCACCCCGCAGGTCGACGCGCTGGTGACGGGTCACACCCACGCCGCGTACGCCTGCACCATCAACGACCCGGCGGGCAACCCGCGTACGGTCACCTCGGCCGCCTCCTTCGGCCGTCTCTACACGGACACGACGCTGACGTACGACCGTTGGACGGGTGACATCGCCCGTACGTCGGTGAAGTCGGCGAACCACGTGGTCACCCGGACCGTCGCCAAGGCGCCGGACATGACCGAGCTGATCGGCAGGTGGAACACCCTCGCGGCGCCCATCGGCAACCGCGCGATCGGCTACATCTCCGCCGACATCCCGAGCACCGGCACCGAGTCCCCGATGGGCGACCTGATCGCCGACGCGCAACTGGCGTACGGCAAGACGCTCGACCCGGAGACCGACCTCGCGCTGATGAACCCGGGCGGTGTGCGGGCCGGGCTGACGTACGCGCAGAAGGGCACGGAAGGCGACGGAGTCGTCACCTACGCCGAGGGCTTCACCGTCCAGCCGTTCTCCAACACGGTGAACCTCCAGGACTTCACCGGCGCCCAGCTGGTCAAGGTCCTCCAGGAGCAGGTCAGCGGCTCCAACGCGGCCTCCCCGAAGATCCTCCAGCCGTCCTCGGGTCTCACCTACACCCTGGACCTGACGAAGACGGGCGCGGACCGGATCGTCGTCGACTCCATCAAGCTGGGCGGAGTCGCCCTCGACCCGACGGCCACCTACCGTGTCGCCACCAACAGCTTCCTCGCGGGCGGCGGCGACGGCATCACCACCCTGGGCCAGGGCACCAACGACCTCGTCGGCACGGACGACCTGGCAGCCCTGGAGCAGTACCTCCTGGCCAACTCCTCGGCCACGAGCCCGATCGCGCCTCCGGCGACGAACCGGATCACGATCGTGCAGTAACCCCACGGGGGCAGTGAGAGGCGGTCGCGTCGACATCGACGCGGCCGCCTTTTCGCGTATTAAAACCTGTGTAAGCCATTGTTTGGTTCCCGGTGGCGGCTGAAAACCTGTCTCAGCCTGAATTCATCGAGGTCTCAGCGGAATTGGTCTTTTCCGCTTCCGGGGTCCCGTAGTGTTTTCCATGTCGAAACCGAACGACGAAGGAGAACGAAATGAGCTTCCACAAGGTCGCCCCCGTCGCCAAGAAGACCCGCAAGGCTGCCGCTCCGGCCCCGGCCCCCAAGAAGAAGGCCCAGGTGAAGAAGGTGACTCAGCAGCGACGCCCGGTATCCCATAAGGGCTGACATAAACCGCAAGTAATCCCCACCTGATAATTACCGAGGAGAATTCCATGAGCTTCCACAAGATCGCCCCCGTCGCCAAGAAGAACACCAAGCCCGCCGCCCCGGCGCCGAAGAAGAAGGCCCCGCAGCAGAAGAAGGCCGCTGCCACTTCGCAGCGTCGCCCGGTCGGCAACAAGAGCGGCAAGGGCTGCTGAC
>JABFXD010000855.1 GCA_013361925.1 Streptomyces sp.
CACTGACTCGTCTTGGGCGGTCTGCGCGGCATCGGCCTGGTAGCCCTCCCGCACCCGACGGTCGCTGACGCGGAGCGCGAGGAGACAGGCGCACACGCTCACGGCGACCATGGCGAGGAGGCCGATCCGGTAACCGCCCGACGTCGCGGTGCCGACGGATGCCCGCGACAGGCTTCCGGCCACAGCCACACCGAACGCGGCGGCGATCTGTCTCTGCACGTTGAGGACGGTCGTGGCGTCGGCCGTGCGAGCGTCCGGGACGGTGACGAACGCGGCGTTCTGGCCGCTGGCGAAGAGGAGACCCACGCAGCAGCCGAGCAGATACATGGCGGGGTAGAGCGTGAGGGGCGGTGCCGCCCCGGTGGCGACCGCGAGGAAGAGCACGACCAGCGTGGCCCCGGCACCGCCCGCCACCATGAGGCGGCGCGGACCCACCTTGTCGTGGAGTCGGGGCACGAGCTGAGAAGCCGTCAACATGCCGAGGGCCTCCGGGAACGTGGACAGTCCCGCGTGGAGTGCGTCGTAACCCAGGCCGGTTTGGAGGAACTGCGGATAGAGATAGAGGACGCCCATGAAGGCGGCGCCCATCGGGAGCAGGGACAGCTGGGTCGTACGGAAGAGCTGGTCCTGGACGATCCGCAGGTCGATCATGGGATGCGTGGCGCGCAGCTCCCACGGCACCATCAGCGCGAGCATCATGGCGCCGCTCACCAGCGGGACGAGGACGTTCCCGCTCCCCCACCCACGGTCCGGGGCCCTGGTGAGGGCGTACAGAACCGCGGCCAGCCCACCGCCGGCCAGGACGAAGCCGAGGACATCGAACCGAGGCCCGACCGACCCGGGGAAGTCGGGCAGCAACCACAGCCCGAAGAGGAGGGCGAGCACCCCGACGGGCAGGTTGACGACGAAGACCCAGTGCCACGACACGGAGTCCACGAGCCAGCCGCCCAGGACCGGTCCCAGGGCGGGGGCAACGGCGGTCGGCACCATGACGTACTTCTGCGCGCGCAACCGCTCGGCCACGGGGAAGGCGCGCAGCATCATCGTCATGCCTACGGGGGCGAGCAGTCCGCCGCCGACGCCCTGCAGAACGCGGTACCCGGTGAGCGCCGACAGGGAGCCGGCGGTCGCGCACAGACCGGAGGCCACGGTGAACAGCAGCAGGGCGCTCAGGGCGGTGCGCCGGGTGCCGAAGCGGCCCGTCAGCCAGCCGGAGACGGGGATGAACACCGCCATGGCCACGAGGTAGCCGATGTTGACCGAGCTGAGGTCCGAGGTGTCCACCCCGAAGTCACGGCCGAGGGCGGGAAGGGCCACGTTGACGATGGTGGTGTCCATGATCGCCATGAAGTTCGCGGCGACGGACACCCCGCAGACGGCGACCTTGGCGGAAGCGCGACGGTCGACGGCAGGGCCGGAGGCGTTCCCGGTCCGGCGTGCGGCAGAACTCATCGGCCGTGCCGGAGCCAACGAGCCTGGTCGCCAGTCAGGGTGAGGCTACGGGCCTGGAGGGAACGGTCGATCTGGTCGGTCGTCCTCGGGCCGATGGAAGGCCACATCTGGGGCTGCTGGAGGGTCCAGGCCAGGGCCACCGTCTCGGGGCGGGTGCCGAGATCCGCGGCCAGTTCACGGCATCGCTGGCGTCGGGCGCGGTTTTCCTCGGTGTCGTACGGATCTGGTCGGCCGTTGAACTGCCGGCCCTCGGTACGGGCGAAGTAGCCGCGTGCCTGGGAGGACCAGGCGAGCAGGGGCAGCCGGTGTTCCCGGATCACTTCGAGGACGGCGCGGTCGGCGTGGAGGCTGCCGCCCAGCAGCGCCGGGTCGGGTTCGGCGAGGCTGAACTGGTAGCTGGCGACGGGAGTCCGGCCGTGCCCGGCCAGTGCTGCAACGAGCGCGGACAGGCGTTGCGGCTGCCAGTTCGAGGCCCCGACCCGGCGGACGTATCCGGCGTCGACGAGACCTACGAGGGTGTCGGCGAGTTCGGCCACGGAGCGGGTGGGGTCGTCGCAGTGGTAGAGGAGGACGTCGATGGTCTCGACACCCAGGTTGTCCCGTGCGGCCCGTACCTGGTCGTGGACGGTGTCGCGGTCGAGCGGGAGGTCCGCGCCGGTGGTGTCGTGGCCCACCTTGGTGAGCACGCCGAGCGTGCCGGGGTTCCTGCGCAGCCACTGACCGATGGCAGGCTCGGCCAGTCCCTTGGCGTAGCTGTGCGAGGTTTCGACCAGGAGGCCGCCCGCGGCGGCGAAGCGGGTGAGGCGCTCGGCGGAGGTCTCGACCGGTTCCGCGCCGAAGGGGCCGCCGAGGACGAAGCGGTGGGCCGCGCTCTCCATCTCCTCCTGTTCGAAGAGTTCGTCGAGCAGGTGCAGCGGGGAGTGCGGCATCAGGCCTCACTCCCGGCGACCCGTCCGAAGCCGTCGATCTCGGGGAAGGGGCGGGGCAGATACTCTCTGAGGGGGATCTGGAAGATGTTCAGCATCATCGCGGACATGCTGAAACTGCCGATGCAGCCGATGAGGTCGAGCACGCCCTCCTCGCCGAAGAGGGTGAGGGCCTCGGCGTAGGTGTCGTCCGAGACGAAGTGGTCGTAGAGCATCTCGTGCGCGAAGGCGTGGAAGACCCGCTCGTCCTCGGCTTTGAACTGGGGTGCTTCACCGCGTGCGAGCCGGTCCAGGCATTCGGCGGGGACGCCTTCGATGATCGCCTGCTCGTAGTGGGCGTTCCACGCGGACTGGCTGTCGAAGTGTCGGCCGGCGATGAGCACGCTCAGTTCGCGCAGCCGCTGGGGGAAGCGTGACTCGTTGCGGCAGTAGCGGCCGAGGTGCTCGACCCAGGGGGCGAGTTCCATGTTGCGGGCCCAGGCGAGGAAGGGCGGGGGTGGTTCGACTCCGGGGCCGACGATGGCGGTGAGGAGTTCGCTCTGTTCGGGGCTGAGGCTGGTCAGCGGGGTCAGACGCATGGTCGTACTGCCTTTCGGCGAAGACGAGAAGTGGCGTCACCGCGATGCGGGACCGAGCCCGCGGAGGACGGTGACGGGTGGGGATGAACGGGACCCGTGCCCGGGCGGACGGGGAGGCGCGCCCGGGCACGGGCGGCCGACGGTGACGGGCCGTCGGCCGGACATGGCGTGCGGCTCGGTGTGCGGCTCGGTCGCAGGGAGCGGATCAGGGGCTCAACCTGTCGGCAGCACACCGGCGGTGTGTCAGGCGCTGCGCCACCAGGCGAAGTACTTGTCGCCGTAGCCGTCCATGATGTCGGCGTACTCGTGGTCCGCGTCGGGGAACTCGAAGAAGTCGTGGTCCACGTCGAGGGCGGTGAAGCGGGCGTCGAGATCGCGGATGGTGGGGGCCAGGCGGGTGTCGAGGCGGCCGGAGAGCAGGCGTACCTGGCTGGTGCGGCGCAGTTCGGGGGCGTTGGCGAGGACCAGGCTCCAGGGGTGGCAGAGGTCGTAGTACTCCTGGTCGCCGAAGTAGGTGTTGTTGACGCGGTCCTCGGGCTCGTCCTTGAGGTCGCGCAGGATCGCGGGGGCGACCGCGGACACCTTGCCGAAGATCTTCGGGTACTTCAGGCCGAGGTGGAGGGCGCCGAAGCCGCCCATGGAGAAGCCCTCGATCGTGCGGGCGGCGGCCTCGGGGATCGTGCGGTAGGTGTCGTCCATGTGCCGGACGAGGTCGAAGGCGGTGATCTGGGCGAGCGGGCGGGCGCCGTCCTTGGAGTCGACGTACCAGCCGATCGGCAGGATCTGCGGCGCGACGACGATCGCCGGGGGCATGACCTCGCCCCGGATCGCCTTGTCGATCCGCGCAACCATTTCCGAACCCTGCCGGGCATTGCCGAATCCGCCGTGCAGCCAGTAAATGACGGGGAAGCGCCGGTCGGGTTCGCTCCCGTACTGGGGCGGGAGGTAGAGCTGGTAGCTGCCCTGAGCGTCCGTGCTGCCGCGCGAGGGCTGGGGGTAGAGACCGAAGGTGGTGAGTTCCTGGTCGTCCTGGACCTCGTCGATCCACTGCTGTTCGATCTCTGCCATCTGCTCGGGGGTCGTGCGTACCTTGTGAACCTTTTCGGCCACGGGGCTTGTCCTTTCGGGGATGATCGTTGTGCGGTTCCGGGATCTCCGAGGCGGGTGCGGCAGCCCTCCGACCCACCCTCCCGGCCGTTCTGCTACGCGAAACGCTGTATTCTCTAGCAGAACGTTCATCAGTGAAGACCTCGCGACGGGAGACTGTCAATGGCTGGGATCGAAACTTCAGAGGACTCACAGACCGGGGGCCGCGGGGGACGCAGCTCCACCGCGGGCAACGCCACCGACAAGGCCCTCAACCTGCTGGAGGCGGCCTCGGCGCCGGGCTATCCGCACCGGCTGGGCGATGTAGCCGCCGCCGCTGGGGTCCCTAAGGCCAGCGCGCACCGCATCCTGCAGAACCTGGTGACGACCGGTTTCCTAGCCTCCGACGGCCAGGGCGGCTACGGCCCCGGACCCCGGGTCCGGGCATTGGCCGCCCGGATCACCCAGGGCTGCGAGGAGGACCAGGTGATGCGGGCCGAACTGGAGGTACTCGGCCGAAGAATCGGACACACGGTGCACATGGGTGTGCGCACCGGTGACGCGGTCACGCTGCTGGTCAAGGTGGCTGGGCCGAACCCGATTCAGGACTCCTCCCGGGTGGGCACGCAGCTGCCCCTGCACACGACCGCGATCGGCAAGTGCGTCCTCGCCGGCCTCGACGAGGAGCAGCTCACCGCGCTGATCGACAGACTGGGGCTGCCGCCCCGCACCGAGAACTCCGTCACCGACCCTGCCGAACTGCGCGTGGAACTCGCCAAGGTGCGCGAGCAGGGTTTCGCCCTCGACGACGAGGAGAACGAACTCGGCGTACGCTGCCTCGCCGTGCCGGTCCGCGACGCCAAGGGAACGGTCATCGGCGCCGTCAACGTCTCGACGGTCGCCTTCCTCGAATCCCGTGAGGCCCTTCTGAGCTGGGTCGGCCTCGCCCGCACGACAGCGGACGGGCTGCACGGCCTGCTGGGCTGACTCCCCGCGGGCTGCGCCCCACCCAGACGAACAACAGCGTCCGGCCGATCCGCCGGATCACGATCCGCACGCTAATCTTGCGCGGCTGTCGCCCAAATCGACTTGCACGAACGCTGGACAGCAGGGCGCCGTTTCAGCAGGGTTACAGCACCGGGCCGATCGCGTCTCGTCCGCACCGCGGCAGGAGACGCCTCGCGCCCTGGTTCGCCGGCCAGCCCCCGGCGGACCAACACCACCGCAGCATCTGAGCCAGATCCTCGCGAGCAGCGGGAGCACCTCCGGTTCGTCGCCGCTCATCCCTGAAGACCGCCGGTACCGCCCGGCCCGTCTCCGGTCGTCTCCACACGGCCGTGCCCAGCGACGAAGCCGACCCTCCTCCCCTCCCGGTCCTCCGTCGGCCGGCCCGCACTGTTCCGAATACACACGCAGGTGGCCCTCTCCCCGGGCGCCACCCGGGCTCGGTGACCCATGTCGCCCGTGTCCGGCGCGTGCAGACGTCCTCATCTCATTCAGCTGCCTGCCTTTCGGTCTCCGCCGCCGTGGCGGATCTCCCGTGGCGCAAGGAGAAGACATGTACCCTCTCGACTCCACTTCCCGCCTGGCCGGCCCCAGAGCACGCCGGGCCGGCCGCCTCAACCGCGGTGGTCTCGTGGCGCTGACAGCGGCGCTCGGCCTCACCCTGGCGGCCTGCGGCGGCGGCAAGGGCACCGCGGGCGCCCAGGGCACCGGTGAGCCCGTCGCCGGCGACACCCTCACCGTCGCCGAGCAGCAGGCCCCGCCCGGCCTGAACCCGGGCACGGCCGACCTGGGCTTCGTCGACTTCACGATGCTGTCGTACGAGTCGCTGTTCTACCTCTCCCCCGCGGGCAAGGTGGAACCGGCGCTGGCGAAGTCCTGGAAGTACGTCGGTACGGGCAACAGGGAACTGTCCCTCACCCTGCGCTCCGGCGTGAAGTTCGCCGACGGCACCGCAGTGACCGCCGACGCGGTCAAGGCCTCCCTGGAGTACGCCAAGAAGGCGCAGGGCAACCAGGCCCACTACCTCACCGACGCGACCATCACGGCCACCGGACCGTTGGCGCTCACCATCAAGCTGGCCAAGCCCAACCCGATCCTGCCCACACTGCTGACCCAGTCGTACGGCATCGGGCAGATCATCAGCCCCAAGGGCCTGGCGAACACGGCTGGTCTCACCCCGACGAAGACGAGTCAGGGCGCGGGGCCGTACATCTACCAGCCGTCCGACAGCGTGGCCGGCGACCACTACACGTACACCGCCAATCCCGCCTACTACGACAAGGCCAAGCAGCACTACAAGAAGATCGTGATCCGGATCGTCCAGAACGGGCAGACCGCGGTCAACGCCATGAAGACCGGCCAGATCGACGTCTACAAGGGCGACTACACCTCGGCCGCCTCGGCCAAGGCCGCCGGGATGTCCACCGTCGGCCTCCCGGTGATCCTCCAGGGGCTGAGCCTGATCGACCGCGAGGGCGAGGTGTCCGAGCCGCTCGGTGACGTCCGCGTCCGGCAGGCCATCAACTACGCCATCGACCGCGATGCCGTCACCAAGGCCCTGCTCGGATCCGCAGGGACACCGACCGTGCAGACCGTGATCAAGGGCGGCGACGGGTACTCGGCCGACCTCGCCAAGGAATACCCGTACGACCCGGCCAAGGCCAAGGAGCTGCTGAAGGCGGCCGGTTACGCGGACGGCTTCGAACTGCCCGTCCTGGCCGCCACGTTCGTCGGCTTCGACACCATGGCGCAGGCGATCGCCGGCCAGCTGGCGAAGGTCGGCATCAAGGTCAAGGTCACCGCGGTCACCAGCATCACCTCCTTCGTGGAGAACCAGACCAACAAGAAGTACCCGGCCGTCTCCGGCGGGTTCACCGAGGAGCCGATGTACCTGGAGGGCCTGGACCTGTTCATGCCCGGCTCCAAGGTCTTCAACGGCTTCGGCTCCACCTCCCCCGAGCTCACCGACCTCTTCAACAAGGCGGCCGCCGCCGAACCCGCCGAACGCGCGAAGCTCGACCAGCAGATGCAGGAGTACCTCGTCAAGAACGCCTGGTTCGCCCCGGTCGCCTTCACCCCCGTCAACTACTACGTCCGCCCCGGCATCGGCGGCGTGCAGGTCAGCGCGGGAGCACCCTTCGTGAGCCCGCTCGCCATCTACGCCACCAAGTAGCGCTCCGGGCGGCCCCCTACCTGACCACGGGGGCCGCCCGGCGCAAGAAAGGAGAGAGGTGCCATGCACCGGATCCTCTTCCGCTGGCTGCTCGGCGCGATCCCGGTCGTGTTCGGAGTCTCGGTCCTGACGTTCGTCCTCACCAGTCTGGTGCCGGGCGACCCGGGCCGCACCATCCTCGGCGCCAACGCAAGTCCCGCCCAGGTCAAGGCACTTGACGCCCAGCTCGGCCTCGACCACCCGCTGCCCGTCCGGTACTGGGACTGGCTCACCGCCGCCCTACAGGGCAACCTCGGCGACTCCATGACGTCCGGCGTCCCGGTGAGCGACCAGCTCGGCTCCCGCCTGGGCGTCACCCTCTCCCTGATCGGCGGCGCCATCCTCGTCGCCGCCGTCGCCGGGGTGGCCCTCGGGGTGCTCAGCGCGCTCAAGGGCGGCCGGCTGGGACGGGCCGTGGACGGCATCTCGCTGATCGGGCTGGCCGTGCCGAACTTCTGGTTCGGTCTGGTGCTGATGAGTGTGCTGGCCGTGCAGCTGCCGGTCTTCCCCGTCTCGGGCTACGTCCCCTTCACCGACTCGCCGATCCAGTGGTTCCAATCGCTGGTGCTGCCGGTACTCACCCTGGGGGTGCCGGCGACCGCGCCGGTCGCCAAGCAGACCCGCGACGGCGTGCTCACCCAGCTCGACCGCGAGTACGTCCGCGTCCTGCGGGCCCGCGGGATCCCCGAGCGGTCGGTGCTCTTCAGGCATGTGCTGCGCAACGCGGCCGCGCCGATCGTCACCGTGCTGGGCGTGGTCGTGGTGACCCTGTTCGGCGGCACCGTCCTGGCCGAGACGCTGTTCGTGATGCCGGGCCTCGGCGGCCTCGCCGTCACGGCTGCGCAGACGCAGGACATCCCGATGGTCCAGGGCGTCGCCCTCGTCTTCACGGTCACCGTGATGCTGATCAACCTGCTGATCGAAGTGGTGTACACGATGCTCAACCCGAAGGTGCGGACATGAAGGCCCCACGTCAGACGGCACCCGACGGTGCTCCTCCCCGGCGAGGCGCCGCCCGGCGCGGCTTCGCGGCCCGGCTGCTGCACAAGCCCACTGCGGCCGTCTCCGCCGGCTACCTCCTGCTCGTCGTCCTGGTCACCCTGCTCGCCGGCCCGCTCGCTCCCTACGACCCGGACGCGCAGGACCTCACGGCCGCCCTCCAGGGCCCCAGCGGCGCCCACTTGTTGGGCACCGGCGAGCTCGGCCGGGACATCCTCAGCCGCCTCATGCACGGCGGACAGATCACCTTGCTCGGTGTGGTGATCACCCTCGCCGTGTACCTGACGCTCGGCGTCCCGGCCGGAATGGTCGCGGGCTACCGGGGCGGGTGGTTCGACCGGCTCGTCCTCAAGAGCGCCGACCTGATCTCCGCCATCCCGGTCATCATCGTCCTGCTGGTGGTCCTCGCGGTCTTCACCAACAACGAGAGCGCCGCCATGGCCGCCAACGGCCTCCTCGGCGCACCCTTGTTGGCCCGCGTGGTCCGCTCGGCCACACTCGGTGTGAAGGAGGAGCTCTACGTCCGCGCGGCGGTCGCCGGAGGCATCCGCGACCGGGTGATCATCCGTCGGCACGTCCTGCCGCGCGTCACCGGAGTCGTCCTCGTCCAGGCCTCCGTCTACGGCGCCTACGCCGTGCTCCTGGAAACGGGCCTGGGCTTCCTCGGCGTGGGGACCACGGAGGCCAGCTGGGGCAGCATGATCGCCGAGGCCTCCAAGAACATAGGCACCGATCCCTGGCTCCTGGTGCCCTCCGGATTCATGATCATCAGCTTCATCCTGGCGCTCGGCCTGCTCAGCGACGGCCTGCGCGACACCCTCGCCGAACGCTACGCACCACCCGCCGACAAGCCGCCCTCTCGCCGTATGGGCCGACCCCGCGGAGGTTCACCCCAGCCGGTGCGAGCCGAAGCCTCCGGCACACCGCGCGAGATCGACGAGCCGGACGCCGATGCCCTGCTGTCGGTGCGCGGCCTGACCGTGTCCCTGCGCATCGAGGGCACACCCACCGAGGTCATCCGGGACGTGTCGTTCGACCTGCACGCCGGTGAGGTGCTGGGCATCGTCGGTGAGACCGGCTGCGGCAAGACCATCACCGCCACCTCCCTGCTGGGCATGCTGCCCGCCGGTGGCGAGATCGCCTCCGGCACCATCCGCTTCGAAGGCGGCGACCTCGCCCGCGCGGACGCGGCGACTCTGCGCAAGGTGCGCGGCCGCCGTATCGGTTGGATCTCCCAGGACCCGATCGCCGGCCTTGACCCGTCCTTCACCGCAGGTGCCCAGGTCGCCGAGATCGTCAGGCTGCACACCGGGTGCTCCCGCAAGCAGGCCCGGCAGCGTGCGCTCGAACTCTTCGCGAAGGTACGGCTCCCCGACCCGGGTCGCGTCGCGGGCAGCTACCCCCACCAGCTGTCGGGCGGCATGGCCCAGCGCGTCGGCATCGCGGCCGCGCTGGCCGGTGATCCGGCCCTGGTGATCGCCGACGAACCCACCACCGCGCTGGACGTGACCGTGCAGGCCGAGATCCTCGACCTGCTGCGCGAGCTCCAAGCGGGCGGCACCGCCGTCGTGCTCATCACCCACGACTGGGGCGTGCTGGCCGACCTGTGCGACCGGGCCGTCGTGATGTACGCCGGCGAGGTCGTCGAGGAAGCGGAGGTCACCGCGCTGGTGACCGCACCGGCCCACCCCTACACAGCCGGGTTGCTGGGATCCGACCCGCACCACGCCCTGCCGGGCGAGCCGCTGCCCGCCGTCGAGGGCGCGGTGCCGCCGCCGACCCAGTGGCCGGTCGGCTGCCACTTCCAGAACCGCTGTCCGCGGGTGACCGACGCCTGCAAGGAGAAACCCGTCGTGATCTCTCATCTGGTCGAGCTGGAACGGTCCATGCGGTGCCTGCGCCCGCTCGAACTGGTCGGAGGAGGGACGCATGAGTGACTCGGCTGCTCAGGATCTGCTCCGGGTGCGCGGACTCGACGTCACCTACCGCCGGTCCCGGCTGCGCGGCGGCGACGTGAACGCCGTACGCGGTGTGAACCTGACCGTGGGGCGCGGCGAGACCGTGGGCCTGGTCGGCGAGTCCGGCTCCGGCAAGTCGACCATCGGATCCGCGGTGCTGGGGCTGGCGCCGGTGACCGGCGGCAGTGTCCAGTTCGACGGCGCCGACATCACGCACAGCACGCGCACGGACCGCCGCCTGCTGGCCCGCCGGATGCAGGTTGTCTTCCAGGACCCGTACGGTTCCATGAACCCCGCCCACACAGTCGGCGACACCCTCGCCGAGGCCCTGCGCTACAACCTCGGTCTGCCCGCGGACGAGATCCGCGAACGCATACTGCGCGCCCTTGACGACGTCGGCCTGCCACCCGGTGCCGCACACCGCTACCCGGCGGCCTTCTCCGGCGGTCAGCGACAACGCATCGCCATCGCACGGGCGCTGGTGATGGAGCCCGACTTCGTCGTGTGCGACGAGGCCGTCAGCGCGCTCGACCTGTCCGTACAGGCCCAGGTCCTCAACCTGCTGGCCCGCCTCAAGCGCACCCGCGGTCTGAGCTACCTGTTCATCTCCCACGACCTGACCGTGGTGCGCTACCTCAGCGACACGATCGTCGTCCTGTACGCGGGCCAGGTCGTCGAACGCGGCCCGGCGGCACAGGTCGCCGACCACCCTGTCCACCCCTACACCCGCGCACTGCTCGCCGCCGCCCCAGTGCCGGATCCGGTGGTCCAGCGGCGACGCCAGGCCGAAAGGCGACTGGCGGCCACGACCGGCCCGGCAGCGGGACGCATCAGTGCGGGCTGTTCCTTCGCGCCCCGCTGCCCGTTCGCGCAGGAGACCTGTTGGACCGTCCAGCCACACATCGTCCAACACGACGAGACCGCCGTGGCTTGCCACCGACACGAAGAGATCGCGGCAGGTTCGGCCCTCCCCGCCCAGACGTCGTCCGTGGCCTCTTGACCGCCCGACAGACCTCGCCCCCGGCCAATCACCACAGGAGCACGATGACCACCACCGCCCCCGCCACCTTCGACATCACCGCACTTCTCCCCGACGGCACCCAGCTCATCGGCGGCGATTGGGTTCCCGCCCGCTCCAAGGCCACCATCGACGTCGTCAACCCGGCCACCGGAGCCCTGCTGGCCCGCGTCCCGCGCGGCACCGCCGAGGACGTCGACGACGCCGTACGCGCCGCCGAGCAGGCGCTCCCCGCCTGGCGCGACACGAGCCCCGCCACCCGCGGTGAACTCCTCTACCGCTGGGCCGCACTGGTGCGCGAGCACGACGACGACATCAACCGCCTGGAGGCGATCGAGGTCGGTCACCCGGTCGGCCCCTCCCCCATCGCCGCACGGCTCACCTACCTCGCGGGCAAGGCCGACAAGGTCTTCGGCGACACGCTTCCCACCCGCTCCCCGGACGTCCTGGGCCTGACCCTGCGCGAGCCGTACGGCGTCATCGGCGCGATCATCCCGTGGAACGCGCCCGGCCCGATGACGGTGTTCAACACGGCAGCCCCGATCGCCGCCGGCAACACGGTCGTCCTCAAGCCGGCGGAGGACGCACCGCTCACGGCCCTCTACCTGGCCAAGCTGGCGCAGGAGGCGGGCATCCCGCCCGGCGTCCTCAACGTCGTCACCGGATACGGCAACGAGGCCGGCGCCGCCCTCCCGGCGCACCCCGGCATCCGCAAGATGAGCTTCACGGGCTCCCCCGCCACCGGCACCGCCGTCATGGAAGCCTGCGCGCGCAATCTCATCCCGCTGCAACTGGAGTTGGGCGGCAAGTCCCCGCAGATCGTGCTGCCGGACGCGGACCTGGCCAAGGCCGTACCGGCGATCGTGCGCAGCATCGTCATGAACAGCGGCCAGGTCTGCGCGGCCGGCTCCCGGGTGCTCGTGCACTCCTCCCTGCACGACCGGCTCGTGGTCGAACTCGCCGATGCCTTCCGTGCGGTACGGGTCGGGCTGTGGGATCAGCCGGTCGACATGGGCCCGTTGATCAACGCCCGGCAGGAGAAGCGGGTGCTGGACTATCTGGCCATCGGCCGCGAGGAAGGCGCCGAAGTGATCGTCGGCGGCGGCAAGTTGATCGGGGCACCCTACGACGACGGCTACTTCGTCGAACCGACCCTCTTCGACCGGGTCACGCCGGACATGCGCATCGCCCAGGAGGAGATCTTCGGCCCCGTCCTCTCCGTCCTCACCTACGAGGAGGAGGAAGAGGCCGTCGCCATCGCCAACGGCACCCGCTACGGCCTGACCGCCACCGTCTGGACCCAGGACGTCGGCCGCGCGGTGCGACTGGCCCGCCGGGTCCAGGCCGGTCAGGTCGCCGTCAACACCCTCGGCGACGGCGGCCCGAACGGCGCGATCGGCGCGCCCTTCGGCGGCTACAAGCACAGCGGCTTCGGCCGCAGCATGGGGCCCGACTACCTGGAGGACTGGACCCAGGTCAAGTGCCTGGTCATCAACGCCGGCTGACGCTCGCGATGTCGCCCGCGCGGACCACCGCACCGCGCTGTGATCCCCGCGGGCGACCGCATGAGCCGAGCCGTACCGGACCGCTGAGAGACAGGACACCGGATGACTCCGTCGGATCTGCGACGGCGCACGCTGTCAAAGGGAGTGGGGGCCGGGGCCGTGGGAGCTGCCCTGGCCGCGAGTAGTCAGGAGACGGCGAACGCGGCAACGGCCGACGGGGCCGTGCATCCCTACGTCGGCGGCTGGTCGGGGATGGGCGGTCAAAGCGGCCTGTGGCTGCACCGCTTCGACCGGCGGACCGGGAAGATCACGCCGATCCGGCAGATCAGTGACGAAATCGACTGCGGATTCATCCACGTCGACGAGAAGGAGCGGCTCTTCTACGGCACGGACGAGACCGACCGCGGAATCGGATCGTTTCCGATGGGCGGCGGGGGGGGGCGCGTCTTCACCTACCGAGTCGACCCCACCGACGGAGAGTTGACCGAGATCGGCCGGCAGAACTCCTTCGGCTCGGATCCGTCCATGGTCTGGGTCGATCCGACCGGCGCCTATGTGACGTGCTCCGTCCATACGGCAGCCGGGCTGGTGTGCCGGACCGAGCGGTCGGACGATGGCAGTTACCGGATCGTGCCGATGAGTGCCAGCGCGAACCTGGTGCCTTTCCCCCACAACGACGACGGTTCGCTCGCCGACCCCGTCGACATCGTCACCTACCCGCTGGACGACATACCGTCCTTCCTGCACAGCTGCGTCTGGGTTGAACACGACACGCGCGCACCCGAATGCCCTCGCCAACGCAGTCTGTTGACCGGTGTCCGGGTACAGGCGGAAGCTGTACCTGCGCTGCATGCCGTCTCCCTAGCTGGTCAACTCCCTCAAGGGCGTCTCCTCTCGCCGTCTGCGCCAGGAATTTCCCGACCTGGTGCGCCACTACTGGCGGGCTAACAAGCTTGGTCCGGCTCCTACTTCGCCGGCACCGTCGGCGGCGCCCCGCTCTCCGTGGTCAAGGAGTACATCGAACAGCAGAACCGGCCAGTGTGAGCATCGCGCCGGCTCCGCCGGGACGGCCCCGCGACGCTCCGCGCCACGGGTGAGGAACACACCATCCGGCTCCGCCGGACAAGAACCCGCGACGCTCCGCGTCGCAGCCATCAGATTCGCTTCACCGCCGGGCTGAAGCCCGATGCGCTGCGAATGAATCCCGGTAGCAGCCGTAGCCTTCGGGATCGCCGCCAACGAGTCGCTGCGCACCGGCCTGCCCGTACGCGTTGACGACCTCAGCCTCTTCGCGCAGGGCAAGGGGACCACCCTCAACTGACGGCCCGTCCACGCCACGGACCCTGACGGCACCGTGCCGAGACACAGGCGCCACGGTCTGGGCCCGAAGACGCCGCGCTGCCACCGGGACGAGGTACTGCTGTAACCGCGCCCAGCACAGGCCCCCAAGGTGAGCGGCCCGGCATGCAGCCCGTACGGCTTATTCAGAGCCGTACGGGCTGCCCAGGGTTCCGCTTCCCTCAGTATGGGCGGCGAGTGTTGTCGCCGGGAGCGAGTTGGCAGAGCGGAGCGCGGACCATGCTGACCGCCATCGGCCGAGGCGGCGGTCAGGATCACCTCCCCGGGCGGTCGACAGGACCTTTCCTCAGAAGCCGTCCGTCCTCAGCCGGTGAATGCTTGGTCGCTGTCGCGGTGTGCGCCCCAGCCGTGCCAGCGTTCGACCTCGATCCAGGCGCTGACCCGGGTGCGGACGCGGTCGGGGTAGGGCTTGCCGATGTAGTGCGTGGCAATGCGGTCGGCGTCGGTCAGGCCCTCGTCCTCGTACGTCTCGACGACCCGGCCGATGAGGGTGACGTGGGTGTACCAGTCGTCGCCGTCCAGGACGGTGAGGGTGATGCGCGGGTCACGGCGCAAATGCTTCAGGCGGATACGCCCCTCGTCCAGGCTGATCAGGGCCCTGCCGTCGTCCCAGACGTACCAGGTGGGCGTGGAGACCGGGGCGCCGTCGGAGCGCAGGGTGGCCATCACGGCCGGGTTGGGGCGGCGCAGCAGTTCCTGCGCCTCGGCGGGCAGTGGGGGCTTGGACATGCGGGGGCCTCCTCAGGCGTTCTCGTCGAAGCTGGCGAAGTAGGCGGCGGCCATGTCCTCGTCACCGTGCCCCTGGGCGGCGGCGCGTTCCAGGCGCTCGGCGCTCGCGGCGGCCACGTCCAGGCGTACGCCGTTCTTCTCGCCCGCCTCGACGATCAGCCGGGCGTCCTTGGCGGCCGTGCTGACCGCGAACTGGGCGGGCGAGAGCCGGTCGCCCAGGATCAGGCCGGACTTGGCGTGCAGGTACCCCATGTCCAGCGGGCCACCCGCGATGGCGTCGAAGAAGCTCTGCGGGTCTACGTCGAGTGCCTGCGACAGGGCGAGGACCTCGCCGAGGGCGTTGGTGGTGGCGATGACCCAGCTGTTGGCGACGAGCTTCAGTCGGGTGGCGGTGCCTTCGGCGCCGTTCTCGCCGGTCCACACCGTGCGGGCGCCGACCGCGTCGAGGACCGGGGTCACGGCGTCGCGGTGCTCGCTCGGGCCGGCCGCGAGGACCAGCAGTTGGCCGGCCTCGGCGGGCTGGCGGGTGCCGAGCACCGGAGCGTCGTAGAAGACGAGGTCGTGTTCGCGGGCGAAGTCGGCCAGGTCGGTGACGGCCTCGATACCGGCGGTGGTCGACTGCACCCAGGAAGCGCCCGGGCGCAGGGCGGGGGCGGCCTGGCGCATGACATCCAGTGCGGCGGGACCGTCGTACAGCATCGTCAGCACGACGTCTGCGCCCTCGACCGCTTCGGCAGGGGTGTCGGCGAGCGTGATTCCATCGATGGTGAGCGGTTCGGCCTTGGCGCGGCTGCGGTTCCAGGCGCGGACGGTGTGTCCGGCGCGGGCGAGGTTGCGGGCCATCGCGGCACCCATGATGCCGGTGCCCAGGACACTCACGGTGAGCTTGTCGGTCATGACGTCAACTTCCTGACGCGGGCGGGGAAATAGGGCCGCGTGCGCCCCCCGAAGGCAGGGGGCGCACCTGAGTGCGGCTACTTGGAAGCCGCCGAGACGAGACCGTCCAGCCATGCCTGGTGACCGTTGAGCATCGGGTTGGGGCGCTCGTTCGCGAGGGCCGCGGCCGGCTGACCGATCTGGGTCTCCTGGGTCAGGATGCGGACCCGGCCGCCGTCGAGGTCCTCGACCAGCCAGGCGTGCAGCACGTCCAGCCGCTCCTCGGGGGTGCCGTCCTGCTTGGCCGTCCAGGACAGGCGGCCGGGGACACCCACGGCGGGGGCCCGGAACTCGACGACATGGGCGGCCAGAGGCGGGAAGCCGAACGTGCCGAAGCTGAAGACGAGGTCGTCCCCCAGCTCGGGGCCGCCGCCCTGCGGGAAGGAGATGTCGGCGACGTTGTCGTAGTAGCCCTCCCACTCGGAGGTGTCGGTCAGGTAGTGCCAGACCTGGGCGGCAGTGATGCCCTGGACGATGACCTCGTTGGAGACGAAGTTGTCGCCGGTGCCGGGGAGGTACTTCGCAGGCCAGTTGATCGCGTTCTGCGTGGTCACGGGGGTTGTCCTTACGGTGTGGTGGGTGCGGGGTCAGGAAAGCCTCTTGAGGAGTTCGGCCGCGAGCGGGCCGGAGGAGGCCGGGTTCTGGCCAGTGACGACGTTGCGGTCGACCTCGACATGCGGCGCCCACGGCTCACCCGCCTCGACCTTCAGGCCGGCCTCGGTGAGCCGGTCCTGGAGCAGCCACTTGGCGTTGTCGGCACTGCCGGCGAGCCGCTCCTCGGCGTTGCTGAAGGCGGTGACCCGGTAGCTGGCGTAGGCGTTGGTGCCGTCCTCCTTGACGGCAGCGAGCAGCGCGGCCGGACCGTGGCAGACCACGCCGACCGGACGACCGGACTCCACCACCTGGGTGAGGATCCGCCCGGCGTCGGCGTCGACGGCCAGGTCCTCCATCGGGCCGTGGCCGCCGGGGACATACACCGCGTCGAAGTCGTCGAGCGTCACGTCGGCCAGAGCGATGGGGCTCCGGAATTCCGGAGCGCCCTCCACCACGGACCGGACGGCCTCGGCGTTCTCGGCGCCGCCGTTGGCGGCGGGAGCGAGGCTGGCGGGGTCCATCGGGGAGACGACGCCGCCCGGTGTCGCCACGGTGACGGTGTGGCCCGCCGCCTTGAACGCCTCGTACGGGACGACCGCCTCGTCGGCCCAGAAGCCGGTGAGGTGCTTGCTGCCGTCGGCCAGCGTCCACTGGGCGGCGCCGGTCATCAAGAAAAGGATCTTCGCCATGTGCATTCTCCGTGGTCGTGGCCGCAGGACTACAGCCACCGAGGTCCGCCGCCATCGGGCGACACATCGAAGGTAGGTCGGACTTCCATCCGATCACCAATAGGTACGCCGATTCCTGCTATCGGAACTCCGATATGAACGGTCTGTACTCTGGAAGGCATGAAGCACCCGACATCCGTCACGGAGGCAGCTCCGGCGACCGGTGGCACCCAGCTCCCGCCCCACGCGGACCTGAACCTGCTGCGCACTTTCCTGGTTGTGTACCGCTCGGGCTCCTTCACCGCAGCAGCGCCACGGCTGGGGCTGTCCCAGCCCACCGTGACCGCGCAGATCCGCACCCTGGAGCAGCAGGCCGGCCGGGAGCTGTTCACCCGGCTGCCGCGCGGGGTCGAGCCCACGCCGTACGCCCACGAGCTCGCCGGACAGATCGCCGGGCCGCTCGACGCGCTCGCCGGACTGGAGGACGCCGGCCAGGTCGCCGCCCCCGTCCACCTCGCCGGACCGTCGGAGCTGCTCTGCGTGCGCGTCCTGCCTGCCCTGGTCCCGCTCGTCGCCGACGGCGTCCAGTTGCGCGTCACCCAAGGACTGCCCGAGCCGCTGCTGGAGGAGATGCGCGCCGGCCGCCACGACCTGGTCATCGCCACCCGGCGCCCCCGGGGCCGCGCCCTGGAATCCGTACCGCTCGCCGACGAGGAGTACGTCCTGGTCGCGAACCCGGTCTGGGCCCGGCGGGTCGCCGAGCACCCCGAGGCCGGTGACCTGTGCGCAGCTCTGCGTGAGGTGCCGATGGTGACGTACGCCGAGGACCTGCCGATCGTCCGCCGCTACTGGCGCAACATCTTCGGCAAGCAGCTCACCGCCCGCGCCGCGGTCACCGTGCCCAACCTGTACGCGGTGCTCTCGGCCGTCAACTC
>JABFXD010000666.1 GCA_013361925.1 Streptomyces sp.
TGGACGGCGGCCGGCAGCCGCTTCGGGAAGCGGGGGTGGCTGTCGGTGACCCCGATGCGCAGATGTTCGTCACGGTCGAGGTGGAGGTCCACCGTGAAGGTGGGTGACTGCCCGAAAGTGTGCTGTACGGCGTTGGTGGCGAGTTCGGAGACGATCAGCCGGATCGTCTCCGCCGCTTCGGTGTCCGCCGGCAGCCCCCATTCCGCCAGGGTGCTCAGGACATAGGCGCGGGCCGCGGAGACCGAGGCGGGATCGCTCGGCAGAGTGACGGATGCTTCCAGATGGTCTGCCATGGCGACGTCGTCCCTTTCCCACGGGACCGCAGTCCGACACGGAGCGGATGGTTCGAGTACGGTCCCGGACTGGTGCTTCTTCGCCAGACTGCCATTACCAGGCCGGTCACGGTGCCGATCCACCAAGATATGCATATATCTGTCGCTCGAAGCGGTGAACTCTCCGACGGAAGACCGTATTTGGGCGGCCCGGAAGGAGTAAGGAGTAGCCCATGCAGCACGGTCCCGCGGTACGCCGCCGGAAACTGGGCGCCGAACTGCGTGCGTTGCGCACCGGTGCGGGGCTCACCAGTGGTGAGGCGGCCCGGCTGGTGGGCTGGCACCAGTCCAAGGTGAGCCGGATCGAGACCGGCGCGAGCGGCGTGAAACCGGCTGATGTGCGGTTACTCCTGGACGCCTACGAGGTGCGCGACAGCCAACTGCGGGAGTTGCTCCTGGTGTTGGCGGGCTCCGACGAGGCCGGGGCGGGACGCCATCACTGGTGGCACGCCTATCGCGGGGTGCTGCCGCCGACGTACCGGGACTTCATCAGCCTGGAGTCGCAGGCGAGCGCGATGCGTACGCTCGAGATCTCCGTCGTGCCTGGGCTGCTGCAGACGCCCGAGTACGCCCGTGCGGTCACCCGGGCCGCGGTCGGCGGACTCGACGACGAGAGGGACGAACGGCTCGACGCGCTGGTCGAGGTACGGCTGGCCCGGCAGGACGTGTTACGGGCCGACCCCCCGCTGGAGCTGGCCGCGGTGCTCGACGAGGGAGTGCTGCGCCGGGAGGTCGGCGGCCCCGAGGTGATGGCCCGGCAGCTGCGGCGGCTCATCGAGGCGGCCCGGCTTCCCCAAGTCAGGCTTCAGGTGCTGCCCTTCGGCGCGGGAGCACACATCGGCATCACCGGCCCTTTCGTTATCTTCTCGTTTTCGCGCACTTCTGATCTGGACGTGGTTGTTCTCGACCACTTGACGAGTAGCCTCTACCTGGAGCGGAAAGAAGACCTCCGGGCCTACACCGAGGCCTTCAACACCCTTCAGATCCACGCCCTTTCGCCCGAGGACTCGTTGGATTACATCGCCGGGATAGGTGACGGCGCGTAAGGAGGCACCATGTCTGCACTGCCTCGGAACGTACCTACCAGTACCGATCTGCACGACGTGCACTGGCTGCGCAGCAGCTACAGCACGGGAGCCAACAACTGTGTGGAGACCGCCCGGCCCGGGCCCGGCCCGCAGGCCGGACTCGTCGCCGTACGCGATTCCAAGGACCCGTCCGGACCCGCGCTGCTCTTCTCCCCCGAGAGCTGGGCGGGATTCACGGCCGCGTTCTGATCAGTTCTGTCCGCACACGGCCGTGTCACGCCGACTCATGGTCGTGTCTCACCGATCACCTGTACAGCGCGTTCGATCTGCGCCTCGGAGAGGTCCGCGCGGGCGGTCAACCGCAGCCGTGAGATGCCGTCGGGCACGGAAGGAGGACGGAAACAGCCCACGGACAGGCCTGCCGTACGGCAGTCGGCCGCCCACTGCACGGCCTCCTCCGGGGACGGCGCGCGCACGGAGACCACCGCGGCGTCCGGACGTACCGCCTCGTGCCCCGCGGCGGTCAGCCGTGCGTGCAGTTCGGCGGCCACCTCACGCGCCCGGGCCGCCCGCTCCGGCTCGCGGCGCAGCAGGCGCAGCGCCGACAGGGCGGCTCCGGCCGCCGCGGGGGCGAGGCCCGTGTCGAAGATGAACGTGCGTGCCGCGTTGACCAGGTGGTCGATCACCCGGGCCGGGCCGAGGACGGCGCCGCCCTGGCTGCCCAGCGACTTGGACAGCGTGACCGTCACGACGACGTCGTCGGCGCCCGCGAGCCCCGCCGCGTGCGGGGCGCCCCGGCCGCCGTCGCCGAGCACGCCCAGGCCGTGGGCGTCGTCGACCACCAGACCCGCGCCGTGCTCCCGGCATGCCCCGGCGAGCGCGGCCAGCGGAGCGGCGTCGCCGTCGACGGAGAACACCGTGTCGGAGACGACGACGGCCGGCCCGTCATGCGTCTGGAGCGCCTTGCGCACGGCGTCCGGATCGGCGTGCCCGACCACCTGGGTGGTGCCGCGGGCCAGCCGGCAGCCGTCGATCAGGGACGCGTGGTTCCCGGCGTCGGAGACGATCAGCGAGCCGTGCGGGGCGAGCGCGGTGACGGCGGCGAGATTGGCCGCGTAGCCGGAGGAGAAGACGAGAGCCGCTTCAGAACCGCTGAATTCGGCCAGCTCGCGTTCCAGCTCGGTGTGCAGCTCGGTCGTGCCGGTGACGAGCCGCGAGCCGGTGGCCCCTCCGCCCCAGGTCCGCGCGGCCCGCGCGGCGCCTTCCACCACGTCGGGATGGTGGGCCAGACCCAGGTAGTCGTTGCTCGCGAGGTCCAGGAGCGGGGAGTCGGCGGGGCGCGGGCGCAGGGTCCGTACGAGTCCGGCGCGGCGGCGCAGCCGCGCCTGCTCGTCGATCCAGCCGAACGCCATGGGTCCTCCGGGGGTTTTGTAGGCAGCGAACAGACACTAGTGGGACAAGCAGCCGCCCACTGTGTGGCAATACCCACACAGTGAATGGCCGCTGTTGTACGAACTCTCCTTGGCCGGAGACGGCTCCTTAGGACAGGATCAGCTTTCATGGACCTGCTGAACACGCTGGTGGACAAGGGGCTTCGGCGCGAGCTGCCGACCCGCGAGGAGGCGCTCGCCGTCCTCGCCACTTCCGACGACGACCTGCTCGACGTGGTGGCCGCGGCCGGAAAGGTGCGCCGGCACTGGTTCGGCCGACGGGTGAAACTGAACTACCTCGTCAACCTCAAGTCCGGCTTGTGCCCGGAGGACTGCTCCTACTGCTCGCAGCGGCTGGGCTCCGAGGCCGGGATCCTGAAGTACACCTGGCTCAAGCCCGACGAGGCCTCCAAGGCCGCCGCCGCGGGTCTCGCCGGTGGCGCGAAGCGGGTCTGCCTGGTGGCATCCGGACGCGGTCCGACGGACCGGGACGTGGACCGGGTCGCGGGCACCATCAAGGCGATCAAGGACCAGAACGAGAACGTCGAGGTCTGCGCCTGCCTCGGTCTGCTCTCCGACGGCCAGGCCGAGCGGCTGCGCGAGGCGGGCGCGGACGCCTACAACCACAACCTCAACACGTCCGAGGCGACGTACGGGGACATCACGACGACGCACACCTACGCCGACCGCGTCGACACCGTGCAGAAGGCGCACGCGGCGGGTCTGTCGGCCTGCTCGGGTCTGATCGCGGGCATGGGCGAGTCGGACGAGGACCTGGTCGACGTGGTCTTCTCGCTGCGCGAGCTGGACCCGGACTCGGTTCCGGTCAACTTCCTGATCCCCTTCGAGGGCACCCCGCTGGCCAAGGAGTGGAACCTCACCCCGCAGCGCTGTCTGCGCATCCTGGCGATGGTCCGGTTCGTCTGCCCCGACGTCGAGGTCCGGATCGCGGGCGGCCGTGAGGTCCATCTGCGCACGATGCAGCCGCTCGCCCTGAACCTCGCCAACTCGATCTTCCTCGGCGACTACCTGACCTCCGAGGGCCAGGCGGGCAAGGCCGACCTCGACATGATCGCGGACGCCGGCTTCGAGGTGGAGGGCGCGGGCGAGGTCACGCTGCCGCAGCACCGGGCGGACGTGGCGGCCGCGGCTGCCGGAGGCGGGTGCGGGTCGCACGAGAGCGCCGGCGGGTGCGGGTCGCACGAGAGTGCCGGCGGGTGCGGGACCGGCTGTGGTTCCGTGTGCGGTTCCCACGAGGCCGCCGCCGCGCCCGAGGTCAACGAGCCGCGCACCGACCTGGTCGCCGTACGCCGTCGTGGGGCCGGAACGGATCTCGCGCCCAATGCCTGAGCTGCCCGTGTCCGAGCTGCTGGAGCTCGACCGGCGGCATGTGTGGCATCCGTACGGCCCGATGCCCGGCCGGGTGGAACCGCTCGTCGTGGAGTCGGCGAGCGGGGTGCGCCTGCGCACCTCTGCCGGGGAGCTGGTCGACGGCATGTCGTCCTGGTGGTCGGCCATCCACGGCTACAACCACCCCGTGCTCAACGAGGCCGCCACCACGCAGCTCGGCCGGATGAGCCATGTGATGTTCGGCGGGCTCACGCACGAGCCCGCCGTGCGTCTCGCGAAGCGCCTTGTCGACATGTCGCCCGAGGGCCTGGAGCATGTCTTCCTGGCCGACTCCGGGTCGGTGTCGGTCGAGGTCGCGGCGAAGATGTGTCTCCAGTACTGGCGTTCGCTGGGCCGCCCGGGCAAGCAGCGGCTGCTGACCTGGCGGGGCGGCTACCACGGGGACACCTGGCAGCCGATGTCGGTGTGCGACCCCGACGGCGGCATGCACGACCTGTGGACCGGCGTACTGCCGCGCCAGATCTTCGCGGACGCGCCGCCGACGGAGTACGAGGAGTCGTACGCCGACCAGCTGCGCGCGCTGATCGAGCGGCACGCCGACGAACTGGCCGCGGTGATCGTGGAGCCGGTGGTGCAGGGCGCGGGCGGGATGCG
>JABFXD010000106.1 GCA_013361925.1 Streptomyces sp.
CCGTGGTCGGCCTGACGTCCCTGGCCCTGCTCGCGACCGTGCTCGTCGCCCGGGGCTGGTCCGGTGACAACGGTGTCCCCGACCCGGACGCCACCTGGGGCGCCCCCAGCGGCAACCGCACCACCCCCTCGGTACGGCCCACCCCCGTCGGCTCCCCGTCGGCCGCCTCCGCGACCGACCCGGTGGAGGTCGGCCACGGCAGACTCCGCAGCGCCGCCGAGAACCTCTGCCTCGACCTGCACGGGGGAACGGCCGCCGACGGTGTCGCCGCGGTCCTCGCCGCCTGCTCGACAGCCCTGTCGCAGCAGTGGTCGTACGAGGGCGACGGCCTGCTGCGCAGCCTCGTCGACCCCGGGCTCTGCCTCGCGTCCGACCCCGACAAGCACTCGGTGATCCTGGACGGCTGCCTGGTCCACGCCGGAGAGGTGCAGTACGACCTCACGGTCGGCGGCGAGATCCTGCTCCGCTGGCACCGGGGGCTCGCCCTCGCGCCCGGCGAGGGCCGGGACGTCGTCGTCGCCGACCGGGACGGCGCCGAGGACCAGCGATGGGTGCTCGAAACGGGCGACTCCGCGGCCACGGGAGAGCCGCGGAAGAAGAGCGGACCGGAAGAGAAGGGCGAGCCGAAGGGGGAGAAGAAGGGTGAGGGAAAGGGTGAGGGGCTTCTCCCCGCCGTCCCTTCACCACGGCTGCCCGCCGAGCCCCCGAGCACGGCCCCGCCGCCAGGCGGTGATCCCGAGCCCTACGAGACGCGCATGGCGCAGGTCGATCACCGGGAGGAACCGGAAGCCGAGGTGATTCCCCGGGTGCCGGTGGAGGTGCCGGGCGCGGTGTCCGAGAAGGCGGCTGCCGTCGTCGCGTCCCTCGGATCCGTTCTTCGCTGAGCAGCAGGGCCGCCCCATCGAGGGCGGCCCTTGTTCAGTTCATTGACACGAGTCACCTGCCGTCATAGTTTTCCCGCCGCATCCCAGGCGTTTCTGACCCCGCGTCAAGTCCGTTTTGTCGCACAGTGCGTTCAGATACCGAAGGAGTGACGGCTCATGACCGACAGCGTCTCCGTCCCCCGGCGATCCGCCCTGCGTCTGCTGGGCGGGGCGATCGCCGTCGCCGCGGCGGCCACCAGCGGCTCCGCCGCCCCCGCCCACGCCCTGAGCAGACCCGGCCACGGCGCGGGACCCCGCGTCGAAGGCCTCCTCGCCCGCCTCACCCTCGACGAGAAGATCTCCCTCCTGCACGGCGCCACCGACCCCGCCTCCCTCGGCCAGGCGGGCTACGTCCCGGGCGTCGAACGCCTCGGCATCCCCCCGCTGCGCCTCGCCGACGGCCCCGCCGGCGTCCGCGTGACCCGGCACGCCACGGCCCTGCCCGCCCCCGTGATGCTGGCCTCCGCCTTCGACCCGGAACTGGCCCGCCGCTACGGCCGCGTCATCGGCCACGAGGGCCGCGCCCTCGGCCAGGACGTCCTGCTCTCCCCGATGGTCAACCTGATCCGCACCCCGTACGCGGGCCGCAACTTCGAGACCTTCAGCGAGGATCCGCTGCTCTCCGCCGAGCTGGTCGCCGCCGAGATCGAGGGCATTCAGGCCGAGGGCCTCGTCGCCACCGTCAAGCACTTCGCGATGAACAACCAGGAGAAGGACCGCATGTCCGTCGACGTGCGGGTCGACGAACAGACCCTGCACGAGGTCGAACTGCGCGGCTTCGAGGCGGCCGTCGGCAGCGGCACCGGCGCCGTGATGGGCGCGTACAACAAGGTCAACGGCACCTACGCCTGCGAGAACCGGACGCTGCTCACCGACGTCCTGCGCGAACGCTGGGGCTTCGACGGCTGGGTGATGACCGACTGGTTCGCCGCCCACAGCACCCGAGAGGCCCTCGCCGCGGGCCTCGACATGGAGATGCCGGACGGCACGTACTTCGGTACGGCGCTGAAGAAGGCCGTCGAGAACCGCAGCGTGCCCGAACACCACGTCGACCGGGCCGTGCGCCGCGTTCTCACGATCATGGACCGCTTCGGCCTCCTCGACGGCACGGCCCCGGCCCGCCCGGAACGCGACGCGAAGGCGGGCGCGGCCGTCGCCCTGGAGGTCGCCGAGGCGGGCGCGACCCTGCTCCGCAACGCGCACTCCACCCTGCCCCTGACGGACGGTGGCATCGCCGTCATCGGCCCGACCGGCGCCCTGCCCTTCGTCAGCGGCGGCGGCAGCGCCCACGTCGTCCCCGACCACGCCGACAGCCCCCTCGACGCCATCAAGACACGCGCGCCGCACGTGACCTACGCCCTCGGCGAGGACCTCTACGGCAAGGCGATCCCCGCGTCCGCCTTCAGCCCCGCCCTCGACAGCGAGGGCCGGCAGGTCGACGCCGGTGCGACATGGACGTACGACGGCACGCTCACCGTCACCGACACCGACGAGTGGACCTTCGTCCTCCACTTCACCGGCGAGCCCGCCTCCCGGCCCAAGGTGCTCCTCGACGGCGAGGACCTCTTCCCGGTGTTGCCCGGCTATGGCGAGTACTTCGCGGGCGGCCTCGTCTCCGCCGCGCCGGACGGACTGCTCGTGCGCCGCAGGACGCTCCCACTGGCCGAGGGCGCGCACACCTTGAAGATCACCGCGCAGGGCGGCGACACCGGACAGACCTTCCGGCTGCGCCGCATCACCGCGGCGACCCGGGCCGCGGACGTCGCCGAGGCGGTGGCGGCGGCGAAGGCCGCCCGCCAGGTCGTCCTGTTCGCCTACGAGGACGCCACCGAGGGCCAGGACCGCACCACGATCGCGCTCCCCGGCCACCAGGAGCGGCTCATCGAGGCCGTCACGGCGGCCAACCCGCGCACGACCGTCGTCCTCAACACCTCGTCCGCCACGTCGATGCCCTGGCTGGAGCGCACCGGAGCCGTGCTCCAGATGTACTACCCGGGCCAGGAGGGCGCGGCCGCCACCGCCGCCGTCCTGTTCGGCGACACCGACCCCGGCGGCCGGCTCACCCAGTCCTTCCCCACCGACGACGACCACCACCCGGTCGCCGGGGACCCACGCCGCTACCCGGGCGTGGACGGCGTCGAGGAGTACTCGGAGGGCGTCCACGTCGGCTACCGCTGGTACGCCGCCGAGGGCGTACGACCCCTGTTCCCCTTCGGCCACGGCCTGTCGTACACGACCTTCGCCTACGAGGACCTGTCCGCCGAGCCCCAGGGCCACGGTCTCTCGGTGACCTTCACCGTCCGCAACACCGGCCGCCGCGCGGGCATCGCCGTGCCGCAGGTGTACGTGGGACCCTCGCCGCACCTCCGACTCGACCAGCCGGTACGGGTGTTGGGCGGCTATCGCAGGCTCACCCTGCGGGCGGGGGAGCGCAGGCGGGTCACCGTGCGGGTCGCCGCGCGCACGCTGTCCTCCTGGGATCCGAAACGCCATGACTGGGTGCTCGGGACCGGGCTGCGGGATGTGTGGGTCGGAGCGTCCGCGGGGGATCTGAGGCTGCGGACGCGGGCGGGGGTGACCCGGTGATCCGCCGGACCGCCGTCGCGCTGACGGCACTCGCGGCGACCCTGGTCCTACCCGCGTCCGCGCGGGCCGCGTCGGGCGACCCCGTGGTGCGCACCGAGGCGGGCCTGGTGCGGGGCGAAGTCACCGCCGAGGGACGGCAGTTCCTCGGCATCCCGTACGCCGAGCCACCGGTCGGGAAACTCCGCTGGACCGCGCCGCGGCCGGTCGAGCCCTGGCAAGGGGTGCGTGGTGCGAGGGACTTCGGCAACAAGTGTGTCCAGACGGCGAGTTGGGACCCGGGCTACGAGCAGCCCGCGCACACCGAGGACTGTCTCGACCTCAACGTGTACGTCCCCGAGGGCGCCCGGCGGAATGCGGTCCTCGTCTGGTTCCACGGCGGCGGCCTCACCGCCGGGGCCGGCCAGGACATCGTGCCGGACACCTTCGCACGGAAGACCGGCACGGTGGTCGTGACCGTCAACTACCGCCTGGGCGCGATGGGATTCCTCGCCATGACGGGGCTCGACGACGAGGCCCGCGACGGCGTCTCCGGCAACTTCGGCATGCTCGACCAGCAGGCCGCGCTGCGCTGGGTGCGCGCCAACGCCGGCCGCTTCGGCGGCGACCCCGGCCGGGTGACCATCGCCGGCGAGTCGGCGGGCGGCCGCTCGGTCTGCACCCAGCTCGCCTCACCCACGAGCAAGGGCCTGTTCCGGGCGGGCATCATCGAGAGCGGCGCGTACGACGACTGCGCCGCCCGTCCGCACGAGACGGCCGTGACCGAGGGCGCCGACTTCGCGCGGAAGCTCGGCTGTGACACCGTCGCCTGTCTGCGCGGCAAGTCCGCCGCCGACATCCTCGCCGCCCAGGGCGACTTCGACTGGGGGCCGGTCACCGGCGGACACTTCCTGCCGCGGCAGCCGTCCGCCGCGCTGGCCCGGGGAGCCGCGGCCGGGGTGCCGGTGCTGAACGGCGCGAACCAGGACGAGGGCCGGCTGTTCGCCTTCGCCCGCTTCGACCTCGGCGGCCATCCACTCACGGCCGAGCAGTACCCGACGGTCATGCGGCAGGAATTCGGCGAGGAGGCCCTCCGGACCTACCCGCTCGCCGCCCAGCCGTCCCCCACCCTCGCCTACGCCACGGCCTTCGGCGACATGCTCTTCGCCTGCCCGGCGCTCCGTCTCGACGAGGTGCTCGCCGGACGCGGACCGGTCTACGGGTACGAGTTCGCCGACCGCACCGGCCCGCCCTTCGCCTCGCTGCGCAACCTCGGGACGGACTTCGACTTCGGGGCGACCCATGTCAA